>JBIJAC010000064.1:0-5424 GCA_044345935.1 Polynucleobacter sp.
TCGGGTGCATGGCGCTATCAGGCATCAGCATATGCAAATAATTACGATGATTTTATTGCTCAAGTGACAACGCAAGGATCCACTTTAAGCCCCCTTGATTCTGCAATTATTCAATATCAAAATTTAACGAAGGTCTCTATCCGAGGTTGGGATGTCCGGACCGATTGGGCATTTGCAGAGCGGTGGCAAGCAAATGCAGCATTGGCATACAGCCAAGGTCAGCAGACACAAAATGGCATTACTGCCCCCTTAAATACGATTCAGCCACTTCGCGCTATCTTGGGGATGCGATATGCCGCAATCGAGTGGGGCGCATTTGCCAATCTCATCTGGAATCAAGGTAAGGCAGCAAGCGATGTCAACTTTAACTCCAATACAGGCGGAACGGCCAATCAATTCTTGACGCCAGCATCAACGATCTTGAATCTCACGGGCTATTGGAAGCCCTCCAAACAAGTAACGCTGAATTTCAATCTAAACAATGTATTCAATAGCACCTACTGGAACTGGTCAGGCGTTCAAGGTTCTGTAACAACAGTAAGTTCACCCATGTACAACGCAGCTGCTGCTCAGCAATCAGCCACCTCGGCTCCACGCAATGCGCAAGTGTCCCTGCGCTATGACTTTTAAGGAAAACAGTATGAACCCATCCATCGAATTTACCCGTCAATCATTTAGGACGCTCCGCACGAATGAAAAGATGCGCCACTGTGACATTGCAAAACAACTGGGGATATCCGAGGGTGAGTTGATTGCTTGTTTCTTGGGCATGGATGCTACTCCTTCAGTCGCGGGAGAAATACAAGCCATTCGACTGCATCCAAAGTGGGCTGAAATCATGAACTCCATTGAACCCCTGGGGGAGGTGATGGCGCTGACACGCAATGCATCCTGCGTGCATGAAAAAGTCGGCACTTATAAGAATACCTCGCAAGACGGGCCCGTGGGGCTGTTGGTCGGTGAAATCGACTTACGCATTTTCTATCACGCCTGGGCACATGGATTTGCGGTGCGCGAAATGACCAAAGATGGTCTGCAGAGAAGCTTGCAATTCTTTGACAAGGCGGGCATGGCGATTCATAAAATCCATTTGAGATCGCAAAGTAACACTACAAAATTCGATGAATTACTGCATCAATTCCAAAGCAACGATCAGGCGCCAGGAATACAAGTAACTAGTTTGGATAAACCCATTGCAGAATTGCCAGATCGGGATATTGATGTGACAGCCTGGCATCAAGCTTGGCGTGCAATGAAGGATACGCATGACTTTTTTGGTTTACTCAGGCAATTTAAAGTGACTCGAACCCAAGGATTACGGCTTGCCAATCCCGAGTTTGTGCAAGCGTTGCCGGTCACTTGCGTAAAGGACCTATTGGAGATTGCTTCGGGTGCTGGCACTCCGATCATGGTATTTGTGGGTAATCCAGGCATGCTGCAAATTCACAGCGGGCCGATTCAAAAGGTGATGTCGGTCGGATCCTGGATTAATGTCATGGATCCTCGCTTTAATCTCCATTTAAAAATGGATTCCATAGCCCAGGCTTGGCTGGTGCGCAAACCAACTGACGATGGCATCGTCACCTCGGTGGAGCTCTTTAACGACACCGGGGAAGCCATTGCCATGTTCTTTGGGGAGCGAAAGCCAGGTAAGCCTGAGTTAACTGCCTGGCGTGCCTTAGTTGATGAATTACTTGCACGGTCAACGGCCATAGAGGCCTAAGATGAATCAGAGTCGCCGCAATATCTTGGTTCAATCTGTCTCTGCAGCCGGATCGATGGCTCTTGGTTACGAGGCTTTTGCGCAACTGCCCACTGCCACATCTTCCCGTGCGATGCGCTTAATCAGCATTGGTGGGGCATTAACCGAGATCGTTTATTTACTTAAAGCCAATACTGAACTGGTTGGAGTAGACACGACCTCGATTTACCCTGCCACAGCCACCCGCTTACCCAACGTTGGATATGCCCGCAGTCTTTCTGCTGAGGGCATCTTGGCTCTTCGCCCCACTCAAGTACTTGCCACTGAAGATGCAGGGCCGCCCATGGTGTTAAAACAAATTAGTGATGCTGGGATCCCCTTGACCATCCTGCCATCTAGCCATCAATTCATAGACCTGATTGATCGCGTGAACACCATCGGCAGGCTTGTGCACAAAACGGATATCGCTCACGCTCTGGCTAGTCGATTGCATGTGGAGTGGAGTAATACTCAAGAGCGCATTGCTAATTCCAAACACAAAAACATACGTGTTTTATTTATTTTGTCGCAAAATCCGAGTCAGCTGATGGTGGGCGGTGCAAAAACGAGTGCGGATGCCATGATTGCGTATGCGGGTGCACGCAATGCGATTGCTGGATTGAATGGATTTAAGCCGCTTGCTCCAGAAGCAGTTATTGCTGCTAATCCCGATGTGATCTTAGTAACGGATCAGGGTATGAAAGCCGTTGGCGGTATAGGCGGAGTGCTGCGCTTTCCGGGAATAAGCCAAACCCGCGCCGGAAAAGAGCGAAAAATTATTTCGCTGGAGGCGATGTATTTATTGGGGTTTGGGCCGCGCATGCCATTGGCAGTTGCCGAGCTTAATGTGCTACTACAGCGCGCAATGGCCTAAAGCATAGGCTGCACAGGATGGATTTCATTTCCGCTGTAAGGGCTAGCCCATTTCTTACTAGTGTATTCATTGGTTTTGTCCTGATTGTGCTGATACTATTTACCTCGCAGTTGGGCGCAGTTCACATTGGTCTTGATGATTGGGCCTCGCTGATCAATCATGGCTGGGATACGCAATCGGGTAGTAGCTATGTTTTATGGCAGCTCCGTTTACCCAGAATCGTTTTTGCTCTTTTGATTGGCGCTGCCCTCGGGCTCTCGGGCGCATTAACTCAAGGACTCTTTCGTAATCCGCTTGCTGATCCCGGGTTGTTGGGCGTATCAGCAGGAGCTGCGTGCGCCGTTGCTTTGGGCATTGTTCTCTTTAGCGATTTACACATTCCACTCTTGCCGGAGTGGCGATTTTGGACGATACCTGCATTGGCATTCTCGGGGGCGATTCTGGTGTGTTTTGCTTTGGATCGCATTGCGCGCTGGATTACGCCTGGCTCGATTGCGGGCCTTCTTTTAACTGGTATTGCCTTAAATGCGCTTGCCGCCGCCATCATTGGTTTATGCACGTATTTAGCGACGGATGATCAGTTACGCAATTTGACGTTCTGGACGATGGGTTCGCTTTCGGGTTCCAGTTGGATGTTAGTGATTGCAGCCGTCGTACTCTTTGCATTGGCTTGGTGGCGTTTACGCAGAATGATTGCGGTAATGAATGTCTTCGCCCTTGGCGAATCAGTCGCAGCCCATGTCGGTATTGAAATTAGCCGCATTCGCATGGAAGTCATTTTTTGGGTGGCCTTGCTCTCTGGATTTGCCGTTGCTTGGTGTGGAATGATTGGCTTTGTTGGTTTAATGGCGCCCAATTTTGCCCGTGCTTGGTTGGGTGGCGATCAGAGGAGGGTGGTTCCAGCTTCCATGGCGCTTGGGGCTATGTTGTTGTTATTAGCCGATACCTGTGCACGTACGATCGCAAGCCCAGCCGAAGTGCCTGTGGGGATTTTTACTGCTCTTTTAGGAGCGCCATTTTTCATCTTGCTATTGCGGTCGTCGCGCCGTCAACTAGCCTAATGAGTGCCCTATGCCTCCTTCAGGCCTTGCAGGTTAATCTCGGCGACAAGAGTTTTGGCCCCTTTTCATTTGCCATTACCCCCGGCGAGCGTATTGCCATACTGGGCCCCAGCGGAGCTGGGAAGACGACATTACTCAAATTGATATCGGGTGAACTGCGAGCCCATGTTGGATCCTATGACTTCAAAGGCGCACAAATTCAAACATGGTCTTTGCCTACGCTTGGAAGAGTCCGGGCAGTGTTACCGCAGTCGAGTGAGGTCGCATTTGGCTTAATGGTGCATTTGGTGATTGGTTTGGGAAGGATCGCGATTGTGGGCGATGTAAAGCGCGATGCCATTGTTCGGCATGCAGCACGCCTCAGTTCCTGCGAGCACCTACTCAATCGGGGGTTTGACACCTTATCCGGCGGTGAAAAGGCGCGCATTCATCTTGCTAGGGTGTTTGCGCAGTTGTGGGATGAGCAAAATAGCCTGATTTTGGTGGATGAGCCTTTGGCATCGCTCGATCCTGGCTTGCAAATCGAACTGCTCGAGAGCATGAAGCGTTATGCCGATGATCGTAATCACGCCATTGTTGCGATCTTGCACGATATCAATCAGGCGATGCACCATTTTGATCGACTGATTCTAGTAAAAGAAGGAAAAATGATCGGCGATCACGCCTCGGGGGTGGATGCAATTTCAGATTTGGCTGATCTATACCAGATTCAATTGGATGCAATAGAGCGGGATGGCCTGCCCCCATGGGTTTTTCCGAGGGCGAGTCTAAGGCTGAATACCCTATAAAATAACGTTAAATATAGGCCCAGCAAAATGAAGGGTTTCCTGATAGCGTATTAGGTATCAAGCTAGCTTGTTCTTTGCCTTAAGGAGTTATGAATATGAAACGCATCTTTTTGTTTTTACTGACCAACATCGCCATCATGTTGGTAATTTCAATCATCATCAGTGTATTTGGATTGGGTCAAATCCTCGATCAGAATGGTGTGCATATTGACCTGATGTCATTGCTGATGCTTTCTGCAGTGGTTGGCATGACTGGCTCATTCATTTCCCTTGCCATGTCCAAATCGATGGCCAAGCATTCCGTGGGCGCCTATGTCATACAAGAGCCACGCAATGACCAGGAGCGGTGGCTACTGAGCACGGTCGAGCGTCAAGCCAATGCGGCGGGCATCGGTATGCCCGAAGTGGCTATTTATGACGCACCTGATATCAATGCCTTTGCTACTGGGATGTTCCGAAACGATTCCCTCGTTGCCGTTAGTACCGGTTTGCTCTACGGCATGACCCGCGATGAGGCGGAAGCAGTCTTGGCGCACGAAGTCAGTCACGTTGCCAACGGCGATATGGTGACCTTGGCATTGATACAGGGTGTTGTAAATACCTTTGTATTCTTCTTGTCGCGCGTGATTGGTCACATCATTGACCGTACCGTCTTTAAGACTGAACGGGGTCATGGCCCAGCGTATTGGGTAACGACAATTATTGCGCAACTCGTCCTCGGTATTTTGGCTAGCGCGATCGTAATGTGGTTTAGCCGCCATCGCGAATACCGTGCCGATGCTGGGGCTGCCTATTTAGAGGGCAAGCATAAGATGATTGCTGCTTTAGAGCGCCTGCAAAAGTCAGTCAATCAACCCCATTTGCCCGAGCAGTTAGAGGCTTTTGGTATCTCGGGTGGCATGGCCGATGGCTTGAAGCGCTTGTTTATGAGCCATCCTCCGCTCGATGAGCGCATTGCTG
>JBIJAC010000037.1:0-19433 GCA_044345935.1 Polynucleobacter sp.
ATCCTTCATCGCGGCCGTTGGCAATCGCACGGCCACTGGCCGCCCACGGAAAGAGGCCTTTCTCATAGGCAATTCCTTGCGCCTTGCACTGCTCTTCAGTAAGCCCTGCCCATGCCACTTCTGGATCCGTATAGGCAACCGATGGAATTTGTTTGGCATCAAAAAAGGATTTCTGACCAGCCGCGGCCTCTGCTGCGACATGGCCTTCATGCACCGCTTTATGGGCAAGCATGGGCTGACCCACAATATCCCCAATCGCAAAAATATGCGGGGCATTCGTGCGCATCTGCTGATCCACTGCAATGAACCCTCGATCATCCACTGCAACACCGGCATTACCTGCATCAATCTTTTTGCCATTCGGTGAACGCCCTACCGCAACCAATACCAAGTCATAAACCTTCGGCTCTGCAGGCGCAGCATCGCCCTCAAATGCCACATGAATTCCGTCGGCTTTGGCTTCCGCTTTGGCGGCGCGGGTTTTAAGCATGACTTTATCAAAGCGTCCAGCATTGTGCTTTTCCCAAACCTTCTCCAGGTCACGATCGGCTCCCGCCATCAGCCCATCTAGCATTTCCGCAATATCAATTTTGGAACCCAATGCGCTGTAGACGGTTGCCATCTCCAAGCCAATAATGCCGCCGCCAATCACCAGCATGCGCTTGGGAATACTCTTGAGTAAGAGTGCGCCGGTACTATCGACTACGCGGGGATCATCGGGTAAGAAAGGTAATTTAATTGGCTGACTGCCAGCAGCAATAATCGCTTTTTGAAAACGAATCACTTCTTTTTGGCCGCTTGCTTCTTGACTAGGCCCGGCGGTTAGATTGACTTCAACGTGGTTTGCGTCCATAAAACGGCCGAGTCCGCGTACCACCTTAACCTTACGTGCCTTTGCCATACCAGCAAGGCCGCCGGTTAATTTACCAATCACGCCATCTTTATAAGCGCGCAATTGATCAATATCGATCTTGGGATCACCGAAACTGATGCCGTGTTTTGACATGGTTTTTGCTTCATCCATCACCGCTGCCGTGTGCAACAGGGCTTTCGATGGAATACAACCCACATTCAAACAAACGCCGCCCAAAGTGGGATAGCGCTCGACAAGGATCACATTCAGACCTAAATCGGCAGCACGAAATGCAGCGCTATATCCGCCTGGGCCTGCACCCAGCACCAGCAAATCGCATTCATGGTCTACCTTGCCCTGAAAAGCACTTGCCGCATTGCTTGCGGCAATAGGTGTTGCTGGGGCTTGGGGTGATGGAGCTGAGCTTGGAGTTGGGGCCGATGCTAAAGGCGCAGCTGGCTTTGGCGAAGCACCAGCCTCGAGTTCAATCTCAGCAATGGCAGTGCCTTTTTTAACCTTATCGCCTACCTTTACCGCAATGCTCGTAATGGTGCCCGCTGCATCGGCCGGCACTTCCATAGTGGCCTTATCGGATTCCAGCACCAACAGTGGCTGCTCTTTTTCAATCCGATCGCCTACCTTTACCAGCACCTCAATAACAGGTACATCGTCATAGTCACCAATGTCCGGAACCAGAATCAATTGCTTAGTCATGGTGATTCCTTTTAAAGTGCCGCACGGCGGAAATCAGCCAAGAGCTGGGCAATGTAGGCCGTAAACCGGGTCGCCGAAGCCCCGTCAATCACGCGATGGTCTGCAGTCAAGGACAGCGGGCATATTAATCGCGGCACGAATTGCTTGCCGTCCCAGACTGGCTTCATTGCCGCTTTACTGACGCCCAAAATAGCGACCTCAGGTGCGTTGATGATAGGTGAAAAAGACGTTCCACCAATACCGCCAAGAGAAGAGATTGTGAAACTGGCCCCCTGCATTTGATCCGGTTTTAACTTCCCTTCACGTGCCAATGCAGCAAGCTCACCGGTCTCGCGGGCAATCTCATTAATGCCCTTTTGATCGGCATTGCGAACGACCGGAACAACGAGGCCGTTAGGGGTGTCTGCAGCAAAGGCAATGTGAAAGTATTTTTTAAGTACTAAATCATCGCCATCGAGCGAGCTATTAAATTCTGGATATTTTTTCAGAGCGGCCACTGCCGCCTTGATCATGAATGCCAGCATGGTGATCTTATTGCCCTGCTTCTCATTCTCTTTATTGGTTGAAATACGGAAGGCCTCAAGCTCGGTAATGTCTGCATCATCATGGTAAGTGACCGCCGGAATCATCACCCAGTTCCGCGCCAAATTAGCAGCAGATAACTTTTTAATGCGGGACAAGGGCTGACGCTCAATCGCGCCGAACTTCGTAAAGTCAACGGTGGGCCATGGCAATAAATCCAGGCCGCCCATATTGCCACCCGACTTCGCGCTTGCAGTTGCAGTAGCGCCACTCATCACGCCTTTTACAAAAGCTTGAACGTCTTCCTGAGTAATCCGACCTTTAGGACCCGATCCTTTTACACGGGCCACATTGACACCCAATTCACGGGCGTATTTGCGTACCGTAGGGCTGGCGTGGCTCACATCATTTCCAGCGTCCGCTGGCATGGCTTGGGCTACGGGCGCTGCCGCTACTGCCGCTACCGGTGCTGGTGTTGGCGTAGGCATAGCAACTGCAGGGATGGCAGGCGCCGCCTTAGGGGCTGCTGGTGCACCCGCTGCTGGTGCAGGGGTGGCAGCAGTTTCGCTGGACTCCACTACTAAAACTAGCGCGCCTTCTGAGATCAAATCGCCTACCTTGACTTTGATTTCTTTCACAATGCCTGCATGCGATGAAGGCACATCCATCGTTGCTTTATCTGACTCCAGCGTGACGACCGACTGCTCTTTTTCAACTACATCGCCAATCTTGACAAGCACTTCAATTACGGGAACGTCGCTGTAGTCCCCAATATCGGGAACGTGAATTTCGATTAATTTACTCATGGTCTGGAATATCGCATTCGGCTTAGGAAATCATGGGGTTTGGTTTTTGGACATTGATGTTGTATTTCTTAATTGCCTCAGCAATTTTCTGACGATCAATTTGTCCAGCATCGGCAAGTGCTTTGAGACTCGTTAATACAACCCAGCGGTAATCGACCTCAAAGAAATCGCGTAGGTTTTCACGGGTATCGGAACGTCCAAAACCATCGGTACCAAGGACCTCATAGCGACGACCCAAGTGCTGTATCGCCGGCCGAATTTGATCGGCAAAGGTGCGTACGTAATCGGTTGCCGCAATGATCGGTCCGGCAGTGTCTTTTAAGCAATGCTCAACGTGCGAGAGTTGTGGCGTAGCTGCTGGATTGAGCAAGTTAGTGCGATGCACGGTATTCCAATCACGGCCTAATTCGGTAAAGCTAGGACAGCCCCATAAATCAGAAGCAATGCCCCAATCAGTGTGCAAGACTTCGGCGGCAGCAATCACCTCACGGAAAATGGTGCCAGAGCCAAGCAGCTGAACGCGCAATTTATTATTGGCATCGCCTACTGAGCGCAGCTTATACATGCCTTTAATAATGTCTTTTTCTGCACCTGCTGGCATCGCTGGGTGGGAATAGTTTTCATTCATCAGGGTAATGTAGTAATACACATCATCTTGCGCATCGAGCATGCGGCGCATGCCATCCTGAATGACTACCGCCAGTTCAAATGCAAATGTAGGGTCGTAGCTCACGCAATTGGGAACCGAAGCGCTCCACACATGGCTATGACCGTCTTCGTGTTGCAAGCCCTCACCATTAAGCGTTGTTCTGCCGGCAGTCCCGCCCAGCAAGAAACCACGGCTGCGCATATCGCCTGCAGCCCATGCCAAATCGCCAATCCGTTGAAATCCAAACATGGAATAGAAAATATAGAAGGGCAACATGGGGACGCCGTGAGTGGAATACGCCGTTGCAGCCGCAATCCAATCGCACATACCGCCCGCTTCGTTAATGCCCTCTTGCAGAATTTGACCTTGCTTATCCTCTCGGTAGAACATCAGCTGGTCTTGGTCTTCCGGTGTATAGAGTTGACCCAGTTGATGCCAAATACCAAGTTGACGGAACATGCCCTCCATACCAAAAGTGCGTGACTCATCTGGAACAATTGGCACCACGCGCTTACCCAGGGTCTTATCGCGAATCACAATATTGAGCATGCGCACGAAAGCCATGGTGGTTGAAATCTCACGGCCCTCGCTAGTCGCCTCCAGTAATACAGCAAAGGCATCCAGATTGGGTACCGGCAAACTCTCTGCCTTCATACGGCGTTGTGGCAAATAACCGCCAAGCTCTTGACGTCGCGCGCGCATGTACTCCAGCTCTGGACTGCCATCGGCAAACTTCACAAATGGAATATCGTCGAGCTCTTCATCCTTCACTGGAATCTCAAAACGATCGCGGAAACCACGCACGTCATCTGGATTCATTTTTTTGGCCTGGTGAGCGATGTTCATGGCCTCGCCCGAGCCACCCATGCCATGACCTTTAACGGTGTGCGCCAAAATAACGGTGGGCTGGTTTTTATGGTTCACGGCCGAATGAAAAGCGGCATACACCTTATGGGGGTCATGACCGCCGCGATTGAGGTTCCAAATATCCTCATCTGTCCAATCCGCAACTAAAGCCTTCAGCTCCGGCGTATTAAATACAGTCTCGCGTACGTACGCGCCGTTTTTTGCTTTCATGGTCTGGTACTGGCCGTCGACGATTTCGCCAAGACGCTGCATCAGGATGCCTTTTTTATCGCGTGCAAATAACGCATCCCAATGACCGCCCCACACTACCTTAATCACATTCCAGCCAGACCCACGAAACTCCGCTTCCAGCTCTTGAATGATTTTTCCATTGCCACGAACCGGGCCATCCAAACGCTGCAAATTGCAGTTCACCACAAAAATCAAGTTATCCAAGTGTTCACGCCCGGCCATGCCAATAGCGCCGAGTGATTCTGGTTCGTCGGTTTCACCATCGCCGAGGAAAGCCCAGACTTTGCGATTGCCGGCCTGAATAAAACCGCGGTCTTCCATGTAGCGCATGAAACGCGCTTGGTAAATCGCCATGATCGGACCCAGACCCATCGAGACGGTCGGGAACTGCCAAAAGTCTGGCATGAGCCATGGATGGGGATAACTGGAAATGCCGTTACCGCCCACTTCCTGGCGAAATAAATCCAGTTGGCTTTGCTCTAAACGACCCAGCATATAGGCACGCGAGTAAATCCCAGGAGCCGAATGGCCTTGAACAAAAATGAGGTCGCCGCCATGCTCTGCAGTGGGCGCATGCCAAAAATGGTTAAAGCCAACATCATATAAAGTGGCGGCCGATTGAAAGGAAGAAATATGACCACCAACATTGGTGTCTTTATTGGCACGCAATACCATTGCCATGGCATTCCAGCGGGTGTAGGAACGGATCCGGTGCTCGATGTGTTGATCGCCCGGAAGACGGGCTTGTAACTCCACCGGGATGGTGTTGATGTAGGGCGTTTCAGCATGAAAAGGCTGATTTACGCCATTGACCCTAGCATGGGATATTTGCTGATCAATTAAATACGCAGCCCTCTCTGGGCCAACCGCATGGATCACACCATCGAGCGCCTGTAACCACTCTTGGGTTTCTGCTGGATCAATATCCAGTGCGTCTGATTGCGCCTTGCCTAAAACCGGTTGCGGAACTGCAGCCATTGCGTGTCTCCATTCGATCGAATATGTGGTGGTATTTACTCTACAGGCAATATTCTAAAAAGCACTAAAGTGCTTTACAAGATATTTTCCACATAATGGTAGTATTTCTCATAATATGGTAATTTATTGCAGCGCAAGGCGCACCATATGAAATGAAACTCAAGCGAAATAGGCAGATACACTAAGGGATTGGAATAATGTCCTTTTTTATGAAGATACCCATTACCTCCCCAGCAGGTATCAATAACAGCCCCTGGTTTCGCCGGATCAGGGGATTTCGCTTGGTCTACACGCCCCTCGTAGCGATCGTTATTTTTACCGTGATGATGACCATCATTCTGGGGACCTTGCAAATGCAGGAACGCAATCAGCAAGAAAATGCCCTGTTCAGGGAGCTGTCATTGGTAAAGCAACGCATTCAATTGCGCTTCGCCAACAATACCGAGGTGCTCATGTCGCTGAGCCGCGATTTGGGCAGAATAAATAGCGATGAAAAAACAAAAGCAAATGCCTTAAAAGAAGCAGAATCGTTTTTACTGAACAACCACGAGATTAGCCAACTTATTTGGCTAGATCGGGACAATCAGCGGCAATGGATGATGCCGCCGCCATCGCGAACCAATACCTGGTTTGATCAGGCGCCGTATGCCAAAGAGTTAAAAGCGCAGCTCAATAAAACCATTGAACTAACGGTCACTACAAATCGCCCAGCATTTAGTAATTTCATTCAAATTGATTTGCCCAATGATGAACCGATGGCAAAAGAACGTCGAACCATCTTTTGGCAAACCATACCGATTGGGCCGGATGATGAAATCAGTGGCGTTATGGCGGTGCTTTACTCTGCACAAGGCATTATGGAATACGTTATACCGCCGGAGTTAAAGGGTCTGTACCGCTTTAGCTTAACCACCGATGCCGGCAAAGTGTTAGCTATCTCATCGGATCGCAATATGCCGCCACGGTCCTTGACCAATCAAACCAGTTTGGATCTAGGCATCTTGAGCCCCAATGCCATACTGCGTGTCGACACGTACCCAACGCCCAGCAACCTCACATTTAAGATGTTGCTCGGGGTAGTTGTTGGACTGAGTGCATTCGTCATTCTGAGCTTATGGTCCGTCATCAAGCAAATGCAAGTTCGTCAAGTGGCTGAAGCCAGCTTGCGCACGGAGACCAACTTTCGAAATGCCATGGAGAACTCCACGCCAGTTGGTATCCGAGCCCACGATATGCAAAAGCGCATTACCTATGTGAACCGTGCCTTTTGTGAAATGACCGATTGGAGCTCAGAAGAGCTAATGGGTCTGCAGCCACCCTTTCCTTTCTGGCCGGCAGATCAACAGGAGTACCTGCTTAAAAAAATGGACTTGGCATTGAACCCAAACTCCCAACACGAAATAAAAGGTGGCATTGAGGGAGTAATCCAACGGCGCGATGGCAAGCGTATCGCGACGCGTACCTATATCGCACCGCTCATCAATGAAAAAGGCGAGCAAACCGGCTGGGTTACTTCGCTGGTGGATATCTCAGAGCCAAAACGCATTCGCGAAGAATTAGCTGCCTCGCAAGATCGCTTCATTACTGTGCTTGAAGGCTTAGATGCTGCGGTTTCTGTGATCTCGATCGAAACAGGCGAGCTGCTCTTTGCCAATCGGTTTTATCGGGAGCGGTTTGGGAATACCTCGCAAGGTCATATCGATTTAGCCAATCATGAAATGGATCCTGCCCTGCTGCATGGACTTGAAGATGACAACATCGACCCCCTCGCGGGCTTGCCCAGTTCTGAGCTCAATCAAAATCGGCAAACCGAGTCGCAAGAGATTCAACTGATTGGCGACGAGGCAAAATGGTATGAGGTACGCCGCCGATTTATTCCCTGGGTTGACGGTCATTTAGCCCAACTCTTAATTGCGACGGACATTACCTTACGCAAAAATACCGAGGACTTAGCACGCCAACAAGAGGAGCGCATGCAATTTACGAGTCGCTTAACCACGATGGGTGAAATGGCCTCCTCGCTAGCGCACGAACTAAACCAGCCTCTCGC
The DNA here is from genome assembly GCA_044345935.1 of Polynucleobacter sp. Lineage (GTDB taxonomy): Bacteria > Pseudomonadota > Gammaproteobacteria > Burkholderiales > Burkholderiaceae > Polynucleobacter. Next base: position 7,671 of record JBIJAC010000037.1, read on the forward strand.
GGCGATATCAAACTATTGCATGGGCGTAGCCAAACGCTTATCGGGTCAAGCAGATCAAACCCTATCTAAGGATTTGCTTCCTGCCCTTGAGAAAGCATCCCAACAAGCACACCGCGCTGGCACCATTATTCAGCGCATACGCGGTTTTGTGAAACGCAGTGAGCCGCAACGCAAAGATTCCGATATCGCTGAAATTGTCGATGATGCAGTCGGCTTGGTGGAAATTGAAGCCCACCGCCACCGCCTCACCATTGCGGTTGAGCTAGCCCCCAATCTTCCCAAAGTCAGCTTGGATCCCGTCTTAATTCAGCAAGTGTTGGTAAACCTACTCAAAAACTCCCTGGATAGCGTACGCGAAGATGCACCGCTTTCATCCCGCTGGGCAGTCCCGCCAATCAAAATTAGCGCTGATTTAGAGACCAGCACCTTTCCAGCTATGCTGCGCATCCAGGTGGTGGATAGCGGCCCGGGCGTGGCGGATAGCGTGATTGAACGCATGTTTGAGCCTTTTTTCAGCACAAAATCGGATGGAATGGGCATGGGGCTTAATATTTGCCGCTCCATCATCGAATCCCACCATGGTCGCCTATGGGCTAAGAACCAGCATGATCCCAATAGCGGCAAGGCGGTAGGCTGCACCTTTACAATACTATTACCCCTGGAAACGGCGGAAACCGAAGCAAATGCTTTGGCTTAATGCAGACTTAGAAATACCAAGCGGAACTGACTGATGAACTTAATGAATACATCCAACCCCAACCCAACCGAAGTGGTTTACGTTGTGGATGATGACGAGGCGGTACGGGATTCCTTAACCTGGTTGCTGGAGAGCAATGGCTATTTAGTCCGCTGCCATGCCAGTGCGGAGCGTTTTTTACAATCCTTGCAAAGCACCGATAAGTCGACCATTTCATGCGTGATTTTGGATGTCCGCATGCCGGGTATGTCGGGCCTTGAGCTGCAAGAGCGGCTCATTAGTGAAAACCTACCCATGCCCATCTCATTCATTACTGGCCATGGCGACGTATCGATGGCGGTCACCACCATGAAAAAAGGGGCGGTTGATTTTATCGAGAAGCCATTCAAAGAAAATGAGTTATGTGCACTCGTAGAAAAGATGCTGACCAAAGCGCGTACCGATTACAGTCAAGCGAGTCAGCGTAAAACAACCCAAGGCCTCCTTGGCAAGTTGACCGGGCGTGAACGTCAAGTACTCGAGCGTATTGTGGCCGGGCGCCTGAATAAACAAATTGCAGATGACCTCGGCATCTCGATTAAAACGGTTGAGGCCCATCGCGCCAACATTATGGAAAAGCTCAACGTCAATACTGTTGCCGATCTCCTGCGCCTGGCCTTATCGGATCCACAGCCGAGTTAATTTCCGGTGTATTTTTAGTTAACGCTCTTTTTTCTTTTTTATGCCAGCCCAATTACTCGACGGCGTTGCCCTCTCCAAAAAAATCCGCACTGAAATTACAGCACGTGCAGCAATTGTTACTGCCAAGGGTACGCGTCCCGGCTTAGCGGTGATTGTGGTTGGAGATAACCCAGCGAGCGCAGTGTATGTGCGTAATAAAGTCAAAGCATGCGAAGAGGTTGGCTTTCATTCGGTACTCGAGCGCTACGAAGCGGAGATGAATGAAGAAGCACTATTAGCCCGCATCGCTACTCTCAATGCCGACCCAGCTATACATGGCATCTTGGTGCAGCTCCCCTTGCCTGCCCACATTGCATCGGAGCGTGTGCTCGAGGCGATTGCACCGCAAAAAGACGTGGATGGCTTTCATGTTGCCAATGCAGGGGCCCTGATGGTCGGCGCACCCGAATTCAAACCATGCACGCCCTATGGTTGCATGAAATTACTGGAAAGCATTGAGTATCCCTTGCGTGGCGCGCGCGCAGTAGTAGTTGGCGCATCGAATATTGTGGGCAAGCCCATGGCAATGCTGCTATTGCAAGCAGGCGCAACCGTAACCATTTGCAATAGCAAAACACGCGATCTTGCGCACCACACCAAAGATGCCGATGTATTAGTAGTTGCGACTGGCAAGCCCAAAATGATTACCGGCGATATGGTTAAGTCTGGCTCCGTGGTAATTGATGTGGGCATCAATCGCCTACCGGATGGCAAGCTATGCGGCGATGTGGATTTTGATACCGCCAAATACATTGCCGGCTGGATTACCCCGGTACCCGGCGGTGTTGGCCCCATGACTATCACCATGCTGCTTATGAACACCCTAGAGGCGGCCGAAAAGGCCTCAAAACACTAGTCCCTTTGCCGAATTACACGCGAGCAAGCGCATTACATTAAGCTAGAGGGATGAAACCACATCCCAATACAAGTTCAATGCATTCCAATAATCCCCTGCTTCAATTTGGCAGAGGAATTGCGGCCTACTCGCAAATTCAGCCAGAGCACATTGCTCCAGCCATGGATGCCCTCCTTGCTGAAGCTGAATCTGCAGTCGCCATTGCAACCAGCCAAACCACATCACCCACTTGGAATGACTTGGTAGAGCCACTCGAAGATGCGACTGAGCGCCTCAGCCGTGCATGGGGCGCAGTCTCCCATTTAAACAGTGTTGCTGATACACCGGAATTGCGTGAAGCTTACGGCGCAATGCTGCCCAAGGTAACGGCCTTTATGTCCAGCCTTGGTCAGAATCTGGCTTTGTATGAGCGTTTTAAAGTGCTACGCCAAAGCCCGAGCTTTGCCATGCTGTCACTAGATCAGCAAAAAGTGATTGAAAATTCCCTACGCGACTTTCGCTTGGGCGGCGCCGAATTACCCGAGGATCAAAAACCCCGCTTTGCCCAAATACAGGATTTGCAGGCCGAACTAGGCAAGGCCTTCTCCGATCACGTACTGGATGCCACCAATGGCTTTTCTCACGTCATTGCCGATCCAGCTGAGTTAATCGGATTGCCGGAAGATACCATTGCAGCAGCAGCCGACACCGCCAAAGAGCAAGGCAAAACCGGCTGGGCTTTTACCCTGCACTTTCCTTCGTATTACCCGGTGCAGCAGTATTCAGAAAATCGGGCATTACGGCAGCGCATGTATGAAGCCTACGTCACCCGCGCATCTGAACTGGGGCCCAAGTACGGCGCCGGTAAAGCGGAGTGGGATAACACCCAAAACATGCTCGATCAATTGCGTCTGCGCAATGAAGAGGCATTGATGCTCGGCTATAGCAATTACGCCGAACTTAGCATTGCACCAAAAATGGCGCGCACCGTTGATGAAGTCGATTGCTTTCTAGTTGATATTGCGCGGCGTGCAAAACCGGTTGCCAAATCGGACTGGGAAACACTGCAGCAGTTTGCTCATACTGAGTTTAATTTAGGCACGACAAAAGAAGATCCAATTCAGCCATGGGATATTGCGTTTCTGTCGGAGAAACTCAAACAAGCGCGCTATTCCTTTTCAGAAAATGAGCTCAAGCAATACTTCCCACTGCCTAAAGTGCTGGATGGTCTGTTTGGTTTAATTCAGAAGCTATTCTCGGTGCATATCAAGCCTGCTGACTTACCGATTTGGCACGACACCGTTCAGTCCTTTTCAGTCAGCAACCCGGATGGCGAAGTGGTGGCCTATTTTTACCTCGATCCCTACGCACGGCCAGGTAAACGTGGTGGCGCCTGGATGGATGATGCGCGCGGTAGGCGCTTATTGCCCAATGGCGAAGTACAGGTACCGGTTGCCTACTTAGTCTGTAATTTTGCAGCGCCGGTGAAGGTCGATGGCAGGCTAAAGCAACCCACCATTACCCATGATGATGTGATTACCCTCTTCCATGAAAGTGGCCATGGCCTGCATCACCTGTTAACCCAAGTCGGCGCCCTGGGCGTTTCTGGCATTAATGGGGTTGAATGGGATGCTGTAGAACTGCCAAGCCAGTTTATGGAGAATTTCTGTTGGGAATGGGAAGTACTCGAAAAAATGACGGCGCATGTGGATACTGGAAAGCCTCTGCCGCGCGATCTGTACAACAAGATGTTAGCGGCCAAGAATTTCCAAAATGGCCTAGCGACTTTGCGTCAAGTGGTCTTTTCCTTAACCGATTGGCGTTTGCATTCCTCATTTAATTCGGAGCATGCCGAAGGTCAGGCAGTTTTAGGCCTCGCAAGGGAGATTGGCGATCAATTTAACGCCATTCCCCAATCTGCCTTATCGCGTTGGCCCAATACCTTTAGCCATATTTTTGCGGGTGGCTACGCTGCCGGCTATTACAGCTACAAATGGGCTGAAGTGCTCTCTGCAGACGTTTACGCCGCATTTGAAGAGGCGGGTAAATTGAGTGGCAGCGTGATTGATGCGGCCATGGGCCTGCGTTACCGTACTGAAATCCTAGAGGTCGGCGGTAGTCGCTCAGCAGCAGAATCGTTTAAAGCTTTTCGTGGACGTGAGCCATCCATCGATGCACTACTTCGCCATGGAGGTTTAACAGCCTAAGCTGTTTCTAAAATTGCTTTTCTAAAACCATCCACCATTTGATCAATTTGTGAGCGAGTTGTTATAAATGGCGGGGCTAATACCAAGGAGTCGCCTGGAGCTCTCGTCAGAACTCCATGCTTAAAAGCAAGTGCTTGCGCGTTAAAACCACGCTCGCCAATTGCGCCTTGTTTTGCTTTTAGCTCTACCCCTGCTGCTAATCCAAAATTACGAACACTAACTACTTGATCAAGATCTGCAAGTGAATGAACTGCTTCTTCAAAATAAGGGGATAGTAAATTGACTTGATCTACAAGTCCCTCCTCCTCGATTACATCGATCATAGCTAGTGCTGCAGCACAAGATAATGGATGACCGGAATAGGTATAACCATGCATTAACTCTGCCATATGGCGGGGGCCATGCATCAAGGTGTCATGAATCGCTCGACTAACAATGACGCCGCCCAATGGGGAGGCTCCATTTGTTACGGTTTTAGCAAACAGAATCATATCGGGCACCACATCAAAAGTAGTAGAAGCAAACATGCTCCCCGTTCTACCAAACCCGGTAATTACCTCATCAAAAATCAAAAGTAGTTGATGGCGGTCACAAATTTCACGGATACGCTTTAAATAACCTTTTGGCGGCACCAGAACACCGGTGGAGCATGCAATTGGCTCAATAATTACAGCGGCTATATTGTCTGCACCGTGCAGAGCAATGATTCGACTTTCAAGCTCGTCCGCCATCTCATATCCATGCTCTGGCTGGCCCTTAACAAAAGCCTGGGTTGCGGCATCCCAAGTAGATCGCAAATGATCAGAGCGTAATAATGAGGCGCCAAAGGCATTGCGATTATTAATCATTCCACCAACGGATATCCCGCCAAAACCCACGCCATGAAAACCGCGCTCACGCCCAATAAATAAATTACGATGGCCTTGCCCGCGGACGCGCCAATAGGCTAGCGCCATTTTCATAGCGGTATCGCATGCTTCTGATCCGCTATTCACAAAAAATACCCTATCCAGACCCTTTGGTGCAATCGAAGCAATACGTTCTGCTAGCTTGAATGCGCCTGAATGACCGACCTGAAAACTAGAGGCAAAATCCAGTGTATCTATTTGAGCCTTCATGGCTTCAGATATTTTGGGATGCCTGTGCCCTGCCCCAACGCACCATAAGCCAGAGATGCCGTCCAAAATAGACTTTCCATCGGCCGTTTGGTAAGTAGCGCCAGAGGCAGAAGCCAGCAACCGTGGAGAAAGTTTAAAATCCCTATTGGGAGTAAAGGGCATCCAAAAAGCGTCTGAAGATGGCATATTAAATAAGATTATCGTTAAAAATGGTTTAGTCTAGTAAAGTTAATACTTAACTATTTACCTAAGAACATGGCAAATTATTTTGACCACAGCTCAAGTCCATTGTATTCGCAAATATCTGATGTAATTCGTGAGCGAATTGTTAAAGAAACATGGTCGATAGGCGATAAAATCCCAACACTACCCTCACTTTCAGCAGAATTTGGAGTTGGCATTATTACGGTTCGACAGGCAATCGAATTGCTTAAAAACGAGGGATTGCTTGATCCAATGCAAGGTTTAGGAACATTTGTAATTGCTAAGCCAGAGGTCCATCCAAGAATGAAAGTTGAAAGTTCTTTAGTGGGTCTTGCAAAACTATATCGCGAGTATGCCCCCCGACTAATACCTTTGTCAGAGGGCTTTGCGATGCCCAATATAAAAAAAGAGGATGGGCTTCTTGCCCCCAAATATCGCCTCCTTAAGCGCATCCATGCCGGTGAAAGGCAACTCACCTCAGTAATTTCTGCATACATTGATGATCGCATATTTAAACTTGCACCGAGACGGTTTCGTCAAGAAGTCATTATTCCCGTGTTGATGGATTTAAAATCTATAAAAATTAAATCTGCTAAACAAATACTTACTATATCTACAGCCGGTGTTGAAGTAGCAAAAGCTCTAAACATTTCAGTCTCGGCACCTATTGCCTTGGTTAGACGAGTAATTTGCTCTTCTGATGGCACAGTTATTTACCTTGGTGAACTAAGCTATCGAGGCGATTACATACGGGTTGACATGGATCTACTTGGATGATGGAGAGCAGTCTTATTCTGGTTTGATATTTGCCTCTTGCACCAACTTCGTCCACCGCACCCCTTCATCCGCCAAAAATTTAGTAAAACTTTCAGGTGTACCACCCTCTGGAAACGCATATGACTTTCTTAGGCGCTCAATAACCTCTGGTGATTTCAAGGCTTTATTAATTTCCTCATTAAAGCGGTTCACAACTGCAGATGGCGTACCAACTGGCGCAACAATACCAAACCATCCAGAAGCCCCAACTAAATCACCAAAGCCGCTTTCAGTAAGTGTAGGAACCATTGGAAGATCATCAAAACGACTATTGGAAGTTACTGCGATTCCCTTAAGCTTACCAGCCTTCACATGGGGTACAAGAAGAGCTGGTGCGCCAAAGAAAAGTTGAACTTGACCACTAATCACATCCGTAATGGCCTGGGGCTGTCCTTTATAAATCACCGGGGTTATCTTCACATTCCGAGATATCTTTAAGAATTCAACGGGTAAATGATTAGTAGAGCCAACTCCAGTGTGTGCGTAGTTCAATGCCGTTGGATTCTTTCGAGCCATAGCAACAACTTCACTGACAGAAGAGGCGGAAAGGGATGTAGGAACAACTGCAATATTAGGTGCAGTGGCAAACATACCTACAGCCGTAAAATCTCTCCTTAGATCATATTTAAATTGTGGGTTGATGATGGGACCGACTGATCCGGTAATGGTTGCCACCAAAAATGTATAACCATCAGGTGGCGAATTAAATACAGCCTCTGTGCCAATTAATGCGCCAGCACCCGGTCTTGCTTCAACAATAATTGGGGTCCCCCAATTGGATGCTATTTTCTCAGTAACTGCTCTTGTTAATATATCAACAACGCCCCCCGCCGGGAATGGCACGATCACTCGAACAGGTTTCTGTGGATATGTCTGCGCTTGTAATGGAGAAATGCCAAACAATACAAGGCTAAGAATAAATTTATAAATTAAAGACATAAATCCCCCTCCTAAATAACTCAAGTTATATAAATAAAAATAGGTATAACTACAATTCCATTAAGACTTTCGTGGGTAATCGGGTGGCGTAGTTGGTACAAAGGGAAACCTTGCTTTAGCCTTAGTGGCGGTTGTGCTTGTGGTAGCTACGCTACGAACATACTGCTTAGAGGCGTCTTTTCGAACTTGATAGTCCCAAGAGGTATATGAACCCTTCAGTAAAGTTGAATGTAAAAATAAACGTCTTTTTTGACTTGCTAAGACATTTGATTTAACAGCCGCAGGATTAAATCTTGCAATAATTTCGGATTCTAATTCTTGCGCTAAAGAAGCGAATTCTGGCTCTTTACATAAATTTTGAAGTTCATTTGGATCGCTTTCTAAGTCGAATAGGATACCGGGGTCACCCTCACAATAAATATACTTATATTTACCTTTACGTAAAATAAACGCCGGCGCATACACACCCTCACTTGTAAACTCGATTAATGCCTCATCTTTCCAGGCATGATCATCTCCATGAAGTAAATTTACAAGACTATTACCATCACAGTGGTCGATTAATTCAAATTTTTCTCTATTATTAGCAAGTTCCAATAATGTTGGAAGCAGATCAACTAATCCGCAATTAGCGCTTACTCGATGCCCCGCTTTTGCTCCCGGAGCGCTGATGATTAAGGGAACTCGAATAGAGTTCTGAAAGGGATTAAATTTGTACCACATGCCGCGCTCGCCAAGCATCTCACCATGGTCAGCAGTGAATAAAATAACGGTTTTTTCAATCTCACCAATTTTTTCAAGAGTATCTAAAAGCATTCCAATTTTTTGATCGACATAACTCACCATCCCATAATATGCATGACGGGCTGAGCGAATATGATCTTCCGTTACATTGTGCTCATCTTGACGTATTAGTTTGTAATATCGCTGGCTCCAAGGATCACGCTTATCGAAAGGTATAAAAGGAACCTTCGGCATATCAATATCCGAATCCTTATACATATTCCAATATTCATCAGAAATAGTAAATGGATTATGAGGATGAGTGAATGAAGAAACTAATAGGAATGGATTATTTGTACTACGTCGTGCCTGATCAAAAAGCCATTGAACAGATTGATTTGCAACATCATCGTCATAATCCATCTGCAATGATCGAGTACAGAGCCCAGACTCTATAACACCACGCATACTCATTTGACTTGGAGCGTACGGCTCATGCTTCTTATCCCAATCAGCTGTCCAGCCAAAATCAGAAGGATAAATATCCGTAGTAACCCGATCTTCAAACCCATGAAGCTGATCTGGTCCGACAAAATGCATCTTTCCTGACAAACACGTATCGTAACCAATAGCACGTAAATAATGCGCAAATGTTGGCACTGAAGCCGGGAACTCAGAGGCGTTATCAAATGCTCCAATGCGTGACGAATATTGCCCGGACATCATCGCAAAACGAGAAGATGCACAAATTGGATTGGGAGTGTAGGCGTTCTCAAAAACAGTACCGCCCTTAGCAATACGATCAAGATTTGGTGTTTTCACTAAATGATGTCCATATGCTGGCAATACGCTAGCCGTCAATTGATCGGCCATGATGAATAGAATGTTGGGCTGATTTTTCATAATTACGTATTTAGTGTTAATGTTACTATCATTCTATATTTAAGCAGATATGTCAAACAATAAGTAAAAACGTTAATTTGACAAAATTTAGAGGGATAAAAGTTAAATAGTTGGTTTAAGTAACACTTTTGCTGAACCACTTTTGCCCTGGTGTAAATCGTCAAACGCTTGCGCACCATCATCCAGCGATCTCTTCTCTACCCACTCCAGGTTACCAAACACGCCTTGATCTAAATAGTTTACTGTCGCCTTTAGATCTGCGGTGGAATAAGTATATGTTCCTAATAACGTAATTTCTGAAAGAGTTAATTTACGCATATCAATTTCACTGGCCCAGTCTTGCAAGCCAACATGCATAATGACCCCACCAGGCTTAATCGCAACAAAAGCAGATTGACGTGTTAACTTATTCCCCACACAATCAATTACATAATCATAGGTATTTTCTGTAACTGAGTGAGTGATTGGATCAATTGTTTTACAGCCAACATATTGATCGATGGAGGCTCTACGCAGCGGGTTTGTTTCAGCGACAACAAGATTGATAACTCCAAAATGCTTCAGCAATAAAGCAGCCAACATACCAATGGCCCCGCCTCCGATGACCAACACATTGCATTCTTGAATTGGCCGATGCAATGCTTTCATCGACAGATTAATGGCATGCACAGCGGTTGCGGCAGGTTCTGTCAGGGCCGCCGCATCCATTGACAAGCTTGCTGGAAGGCTAATTAAGGTTTTGGCAGGAATGCTCATGTACTCCGCAAATGCGCCCGGCCGAGTCATGCCAACCATGGTGCGATTGGAGCACAGATTATTTCTGCCCTGAAGGCAATAATCACATACCCCACACGTAATCAAAGGATTTCCAGTTACACGAACACCCTTCTTAAAATTAGAAGATAAGCTTTCAATAACAACGCCAGAAAACTCATGCCCCAACACTAAACCTGGCTTCCTTCGCGGATCATGCCCATGATAAGCATGCATATCGCTTCCGCAAATCCCAACAGAGTCAATCTTGAGGATAACCTCATCCTGATCCATCGTTGGATAGGGCCGCTCTAATAGCTGCATTTCATTCGGGTTTGTATAAACCAGTGCTTTCATAATTAATTCCTAAGAGGCCGTATAACCGCCATCGAGCATGATGGTTTGTCCAGTAATGTACGAAGAGGCATTGCTTGCTAAGAAAATAGTAAGGCCTTCGATATCCTTCATCTCGCCGTTACGACCAATTGCAGTTCGATTGGCATGTAATTTTACAAGCTCAGCGTCATTGAATACTGGTGCCGTTAGTGCCGTAGGGAAAAAGCCGGGGCCAATAGCATTGCAGGTAATTCCGAATTTAGACCATTCCTGGGCTATTGCTCGGGTAAGCTGAAGTATTCCACCTTTTGCGGCCCCATATGGCGTGCTGTTTGGAAACGCACGATAGCTCTGCAAAGAAGCAATATTAATAATGCGGCCCCACTGATTTAATTTCATTTGAGGAGCAAGTGCTTGTGTTAAAAAAAATGGGGCACTTAATTGCAAATTCAATTGATTCATCCAGGTTTCATGCGTGACATCCATAAATGGTTCGCGTAAATTTACCCCCGCTCCATTAACCAGAATGTCAATTTGGCCAGCATGTGCAAGTGCCTCCTTTGCTAACGCTGTACAGGCATTTAAATCTGAAAGATCTGCTGAAATGCAAGCTAAAACACGGACATTCTTACTTGCCAATCGAGTACGTGCCTCCTCTAGCTGAACCTTTCTCCGGGCGGCTAAAATCACTTGAGCGCCAGCAAGGCCTAGGGCCTCAGCAATAGCCTCACCGATCCCACTGCTGCCACCAGTAATTAGTGCAATTTTTCCATCTAGGCAAAATTGATCGAGGACACTCATACCTCCACAGGCCTTCCTAAATCAAACGTTTCTTTAGGGAAATACTTTTCCAGTCGATCATCTGCTGTTCTTGCGTGGGCCTCCATGCCTTCCAGCCTGCTAATACGAGCAGTGACCGTTGCCATTTGCTTACTAGCTTCTCTTGTCATACGCTGCCAGGTAAGGGTCTTCATAAACTTATGGACTGATAAGCCACCAGAATAACGAGCAGCACCCTTAGTTGGTAACACGTGGTTGGGGCCACTTGTTTTATCGCCGTAGGCTACCGTAGTTTCTTCACCTAAAAATAAAGAGCCATAATTTGTTAAATTCTCAAGCCACCATTCCAAATTTTTGGCATGAACCTCTAAATGCTCGCTGGCATACTGATCCGAGATCTGCACCATCTCTTCATTGCTATCACACAAAATGATCTCGCCATAGTCACGCCAAGCGCAAAAAGCGGCATCTTTCGCAATAGGGGGCAGCAAATCGATCATCTCAGGTACTAATTTTGCGACTTCATTTGCGAGCGTTTTAGAGCTCGTAAAGAGCCATGCAGGGGATTCATGCCCATGCTCTGCTTGCCCCACTAGGTCACTAGCCACAATTTTAGGGTCGGCCGTTTCATCCGCAATGACGCCAATTTCAGAGGGTCCAGCAAAAACATCAATGCCGACTTTTCCAAACAAGGTACGCTTAGCCTCAGCTACAAACTTATTTCCGGGGCCC
>JBIJAC010000065.1:0-5361 GCA_044345935.1 Polynucleobacter sp.
TGTTTACCTTAACAAAAATTCCTAAGAGTGCATGGATAACGCCAATTTACCGACGCCCACCATTTCTTCCACTATTTTCCGTGATTTTACAATAGCTTGCACACATGTCTAAACTCTTTCAAGCGCGCTTTGCCACCACCGTAAATGATATCCACTGCCTGCCTGAGCTTGGGCTGCGTGAGGTCGCCTTTGCTGGGCGGTCAAATGCGGGCAAATCCACTGCCATTAATGTCCTGTGCAATCAAAAAAGGCTGGCTTTTGCCAGTAAAACCCCTGGGCGGACCCAGCACATCAATTATTTTGGGGTTTTTGCCAAAGAGGACTTATTGGCTTATTTGGTGGACTTGCCAGGGTATGGTTATGCGGCCGTTAACCGAGAAACCAAATACCATTGGAATGGGCTTCTAAGCGACTATTTGCAGCAACGCAACCCCTTGGTTGGTCTGATCCAGATTGTCGACGCCAGGCGCGGCATTACCGACCTGGACGAGCAAATGATTCAGTGGTTTGTGCCCACTGGCAAGCCGATTCATATCTTGTTAAGTAAATGCGATAAATTGAATAAAAGTGAGTGCCGGCATGCCCTTGAGGCAGTGACCAAGCAATTGCAGCAGTACGATCCAGACTTGGGTGACGGCGCTAAGGCATCTTCCCGATTAACAGCGCAGCTATTTTCGAGTACAAAGCGGATAGGACTGGAAGAAGCCGATAAACTGATTCTTAGTTGGCTGTTTCCTGAACCCCAAACCATTACTGCACCTTTAACTACCGACATACCCCATGAGCTCACTATTCCAGTTTCCCGCCCATAGACCCCGGCGGATGCGTCGCGATGATTGGTCGCGTCGCCTGATTCAAGAAAATACGTTATCTTGCAATGATTTGATCTACCCGGTATTTTTACTGGAAGGCTCAAATCAAACGGAAGCAGTGAAGTCCATGCCCGGCGTTAATCGGGTGTCACTCGATTTACTCTTACCCGTTGCACAAGAATGCGTTACCTTAGGCATCCCAGTACTTGCTCTGTTTCCAGTAATCAGTAGCAAGCTTAAAACCCCAGATGGGCAAGAAGCGTTTAACCCCAATGGACTCGTTCCAACTGCGGTGCGCGAACTAAAAAAACACTTCCCTACTTTGGGCATCATGACCGATGTTGCGCTCGACCCCTATACCAGCCACGGTCAAGATGGCGTATTGGATGATGCCGGTCGCATTCTGAATGATGAAACTACCGCCATCCTAGTAAAGCAAGCCGTCATGCATGCTGCTGCTGGCGTCGATATCGTGGCGCCGTCGGACATGATGGACGGTCGCATTGGCGCCATTCGTGCCGCACTCGAAAAGCAGCAATTGATCCACACGCGCATCATGGCCTACTCGGCTAAATACGCATCGGCGTTTTATGGTCCATTTCGGGATGCGGTGGGTTCAGCCCAAAACCTCGGCAAAGCCGATAAAAAAACCTATCAAATGGATGTCGCCAATAGCGATGAAGCGTTGCGTGAGCTGGCACTCGACATTAGTGAAGGCGCTGATATGGTGATGGTCAAGCCCGGCATGCCCTATTTGGATATTGTGCGCAGGGCCAAAGATACTTTTTCGTATCCCACCTTTGCCTATCAAGTCAGTGGGGAATATGCCATGCTTAAGGCAGCAGCGCAGAACGGCTGGCTTGATCACGATGCCGTCATGATGGAATCGCTAATGGCGTTTAAACGCGCTGGTGCGGATGGGGTATTGACTTACTTTGCACTCGAGGCTGCGCGCCTTCTCAAAGCAAAGTCGTAAACCCGTCTTGTTTGCTTAAGGTGCTGCTGCGTTCAGGCGCAGCAAGAAGCGATCGGGCGGCATAAAACCAACCACGCGCTGATTGATCTGCTCCTCGCCCGCGGGATTAAATAGCAGAATGCCGGGCGGACCAAATAAACCATACTGTTTTAATAAAGCCTGGTGCTCGGCAGTATTGCGGGTGACGTCGGCTTGTACCAAAATAAAGCCCTGCATCTTTTTAGCAACCGCTGCATTCTGAAACGTCTTGATTTCCATTTCTTTGCAGCTAATGCACCAGTCTGCATAAAAATCGAGTAGCAATGGTTTGCCTGTACGCTTGGCTTCGTCAAAGAATGGTTGCAAGGCCTCGGTCGAGCCAATGACCTTAAAGGTCAAATCGCCCAGCCGCTTTTCTGCTCTAGCTTGCTCACTGCTTGCACTTTCGGTAGGGGTGTTGCCAAGAAAGATTGGTGACACAATCCACGCAGCTAAAAGCACCAATAGGACACCTAATAACCGCTGCAAGGTGATCATCCATTTGCCCGTAGTCGGAATCAGAATGCGTGCTTCCACCGCAATGAACAAGAGCGGCAAGCCCATGCCCAGGGCCATTACAAATAAGAGTCCACCGCCTAAACTCATCGATCCGGTATGAGCAATAAAGCCGAGCACGCCTGCAAGGGGCGCCGTGATGCAAGGACTAGCCACGAGGGTTGATATACCGCCCAAGATAAAGGCACCCACCACACTGCCGCCTTTTTGACGGCCAGCCAAGCGGTCTACATAAACCTGCCACGCCTGCGGAAACTGCAAGTTGTAAAAACCAAAAAGACTTCCTGCCAACGCCAGTAGCAGCAATGCAAACGCACTTAACACTATGGGGTTTTGGAGCGCTTGTTGTGCGCCGCTGCCCAAAGCAGCCATCAATACGCCAGCAAGGGCATACATCAGGGCCATACCAAAGATATAAGCACTGGCAAGAGTAATCGCACGGGACTTTTTAATCGGCTCGCTGCGATTGGCCCCAAACAAAATACTGGACAGTATCGGCAGCATGGGCAAGACGCAAGGGGTAAAGGCCAAGGCCAAGCCCAAAACAAAGAATGCTAAAAACAAATAAGTGTTTGGCGTCTCTTTCAAAAAACTGCCAATGGCATTCACATCATCGCGCTGCTGCCATAGGCCTATAAAACGGTCAGTAACGCTTGATTGTTGATTACTTGTGTTGCTACTAGTACTCAGGATTGCCTCATCTGGCATAGGCATAACCTGCACACCCGGCGCAGCGATATTGAATTTTAAAGTAGTGGGTGGGTAGCAAATGCCGCCATCGGCACAGCCTTGCAAATCAATCTCAATCTGAATCCCCTGCCCCTTTTCGGCCAATGTAGTCCCGCCCGGCAGCGTTAATACAACTTCGATTGGATACCGATAAATCGGCATGTTTTTCTGAAAGGTCTCATCAAACTTGACCTCGGCTTTGGGCAGTGCTGCCGCCAAGATTTGACTTACGCCATCAGCCTGCATCAACCGAAACTGAAAGGCCTCTTGATAGAGGTAATAGCCGTTCGCAGTTAAAAAGTTGACTTGCAGTTGCGTCTTGTTTTCAAGCCAGCTGACGGTTACTGGAAAGGCTTTATCCGGATGCAAGAAGGCCTTTTGGGCGCTGGCCGGCAGTGTCAATAGAAAGCTAGCTGCCATCGCAATTGCAAACAATAGCCAGGCATTGATTCGGGGGCGGGGTTGAAATAGCATCATCTAAGTGGGCGTAACTGTTGTTTCTGCGATAACCCACCGAGCATAGTCGGCATGGCTATGGGTAATTGGCTGAGCAATAATTTCAGGTACATCGTAGGGGTGATTTTGCTTGATAAAGGCTGAAATCGCAGACCACTGCTCAGTAGTGGTTTTTGCCACCAATACCACCTCTTGCTCCTCGCATAGGCGGCCTTCCCAGCGGTAAATGGATTGCACGCCTGATTGTATTTGCACGCAGGCGGCTAAATGAGCGCTAACCAAGCGCTTTGCCAATGCATCAGCAGCTTCCTCGTCTGGGAGGCTGGTCATCACCAATAGCAATTCAGTCATTGGAAGAATCCATTGTTCACGGTGTGATTTATAAACTGGGCAAATTAAGAAAGCAAAAAGCCAGACCGAAGCCTGGCTTTTGACTATACCCCAAAGACTTATGCTGCGTCAGCTTCGACTGCAGTCTCTTCGACTTCTGGGCGATCCATCAACTCAACCAATGCCATTGGCGCATTGTCGCCATGGCGAAAGCCAAATTTCAAAATGCGCAAATAACCGCCTGGGCGTGTCGCATAACGTGGGCCGAGTTCAGTAAAGAGCTTGGCGACGATATCGCGATCGCGGGTGCGATTAAAAGCCAGTCGGCGATTTGCCAAATTGTCTTTTTTGCCTAGGGTAATTAAGGGCTCAACAAC
The DNA here is from genome assembly GCA_044345935.1 of Polynucleobacter sp. Taxonomy (GTDB): domain Bacteria; phylum Pseudomonadota; class Gammaproteobacteria; order Burkholderiales; family Burkholderiaceae; genus Polynucleobacter. Next base: position 4,215 of record JBIJAC010000065.1, read on the forward strand.
CATGCGCAATTCTTTTGCTTTTGGCAAAGTGGTTTTAATCACTTCATGCTCTAAAAGCGAATTGGACATATTGCGCAACATCGCCAAACGATGGGATGAAGTTCTGTTGAGTTTGCGTAAGCCGTTTCCGTGACGCATGGTGCTTCCTTTCTAATTATTTCTCGAGGCTAGCGGGTGGCCAGCTCTCAAGTTTCATGCCAAGACTCAAGCCACGCGCCGCCAATACATCCTTAATTTCATTCAAGGATTTGCGACCCAAGTTAGGTGTCTTTAACAATTCATTTTCGGTACGTTGGATCAAATCACCAATGTAATAAATATTCTCAGCCTTTAAGCAATTGGCAGAGCGCACTGTCAACTCCAGATCATCGACTGGACGCATCAACATTGGATCAACTGTTGACGAACGGCTTGGAGCCAAATCGCCCATCACTTCACTGCTTTCCAGCGCAGCAAATACAACCAGCTGATCAACCAAAATGCTGGCTGCTTGACGAATCGATTCTTCTGGCGATAACACGCCGTTGGTTTCAATGGTCATGACCAAACGATCTAAGTCGGTACGCTGTTCAACGCGAGCAGACTCAACTGCATAGCTTACGCGTGAAACTGGGCTAAACGATGCGTCCAACACAATGCGACCAATTAACTTAGTCACTTCATCGTGGTACTGGCGCATATTGCCTGGAACATATCCACGGCCTTTTTCAACTTTGATCTGCATATCCAGCTTGCCGCCCGCGGATAAATGCGCAATCACGTGATCTGGGTTGATGATCTCAACATCGTGCGGCAAATCAATGTCCTTTGCAGTAACAACACCAGGACCCTCTTTGCGCAAATTAATCGTAACTTCATCGCGTGACTGGAGCTTGAATACAACACCCTTCAAGTTCAACAATAGGTTAACAACGTCTTCTTGGACGCCATCCAGAGTGGAATACTCATGAACAACGCCAGCAATAGCAACTTCAGTAGGAGCAAAGCCCACCATGGATGACAGCAATACACGGCGCAAGGCGTTGCCTAAAGTGTGGCCATAGCCACGCTCAAAGGGCTCCATTACAACTTTTGCTTGATTTGCTGTAATTGCTTCAACAGAAATAATTTTTGGCTTGAGCAAATTTGTTTGCATATTTTCTTCCTT
>JBIJAC010000039.1:0-16676 GCA_044345935.1 Polynucleobacter sp.
AAAAGAAGGTGTATGCATGGGGTCAGCCTAAAAGATGGGCGCTACTTTAGTTGGGTGGGGCATCTGAGTCATGGCGCCTAACGTGTTGCGTGAGCTCGAGCGGGGCACCCCAAACCAGCTGTTGTAATTTCAGGTTGCGAGTGAGGTAACGCGCTAGTTCCGATAGGGCTAACTCGTACACCTCGCGCTTAAAATCCACCACGGAATCGAGCTCAATCCAATAGGGGTGCCAGCGCCAAGCATCGAATTCAGGGTGCTCGGTTGCGCGCAGGTGAATGTCGCTATCGTGCCCAGTTAGGCGCAGTAAAAACCAAATCTGCTTTTGACCTCGGTAGCTGGCCCGTTGCATCCGGCTGGTCGTTTGACGGCGCAAGAACTCCTCCGGGACATCATAGCGGAGCCAGTCCCTGGTGCGTCCAACGATCTGGACATGTTCCGGCAGCAAGCCAACCTCTTCGTGCAATTCGCGGTACATGGCCTCTTCTGGGCTTTCACCATGCTGAATCCCGCCTTGCGGGAACTGCCACGAATGCTGTCCAACGCGTTTTCCCCAGAAAACCTCGTTAGAGCCGTTAAGGAGGACAATGCCGACATTGGGTCGATACCCTTCACGGTCGAGCATAATCGCGCTCCAAATCTATTAAAATCAGTGATTTGATTATATCTATACATGAAAGCCACACAAACCTTTCTCGCGACCCTCAAGGAAGCCCCCTCCGACGCAGAGGTGGTTTCGCATCAGCTCATGGTGCGTGCTGGCTTAATCCGTAAATTAAGCGCCGGAATTTATAACTACTTGCCACTGGGTTTAAAGGTGATTCGCAAGGTAGAAAACATCATTCGCGAAGAAATGAATCGGGCGGGTGCGATTGAACTTTTAATGCCCATGGTTCAGCCAGCCGAGCTCTGGCAAGAAACGGGTCGCTGGGAGAAGATGGGCCCCGAGCTACTCCGAATTAAAGACCGACATGAGCGCGATTTTTTAATTCAGCCTACCTCCGAAGAAGTTGTGACCGATTTAGCTCGGAATGAAATCCGAAGTTATAAGCAGTTGCCCGTGAACTTCTATCAGATTCAGACCAAGTTTCGCGATGAGCGCCGCCCCCGTTTTGGCATCATGCGTGGCCGTGAGTTCAGCATGAAGGATGCCTACTCGTTTGATCGAGATGCTGCCGGGCTGAAGCAGTCGTATCAGTTGATGTTTGACGCCTACACCCGTATCTTTGAGCGCATGGGCTTAGTGTTTAGAGCCGTTACCGCCGACAATGGTGCGATTGGTGGCTCGGGCAGTCAAGAGTTTCATGTGATTGCCGATACCGGTGAAGATGCGATTGTGTACTGCCCCAACTCCGATTACGCCGCTAATCTAGAGGCTGCAGAGTCGCTGTCATTGATACCGGTGCGCGCTGCCCCAACGGCCGCAATGCAAAAAGTGGCAACACCCGATCAAACGCGCTGCGATCAAGTGGCGCAGTTTTTATCCCTGCCGCTTGAGCAAACCGTGAAGACCCTGGTTTTTGCGGTGGACCAAGAGAAGGGTCCCGCCAAACTCTTCATGCTCTTGCTCCGCGGTGATCACGAGTTAAATGAAGTCAAGCTCAGCAAAATTCCTGGCCTAGCCGAATCCCGTTTTGCCAGCGAAGCAGAAATCGCCGCCGCATGCAATGCGAGCCCAGGCTCCTTGGGGCCAGTGGGTGTTCGCTCCGATGTCGTCGTGATTGCTGATCGTACGGTAGCCAATATGAGCGATTTTGTTTGCGGCGCCAATGCCACTGGATTTCATTTGACTGGCGTGAACTGGGAGCGCGACTTACCCTTGCCCCAAGTTGCTGATATTCGCAATGCCGTTGCAGGCGATCCGTCGCCGGATGGTAAAGGCCCAGTCGACATTTGCCGCGGCATTGAGGTAGGACATGTGTTTCAGTTAGGCACGCGCTATTCAGAGGCAATGCGTTGCACCTTTTTGGATGAGAACGGTAAAGCACAACCGATGGTGATGGGTTGTTATGGCATTGGCGTGACGCGTTTACTGGGCGCAGCGATTGAGCAGGGCCATGATGATCGGGGTATCGTATGGCCGATCTCGATGGCTCCGTTTGAAGTAGTGATTTGCCCTGTCGGCTACGACAAGTCGGAGTCTGTCAAGGCAGAGGCCGATGCATTGCACGATGCACTCCTCGCTGCAGGCGTTGATGTAGTTCTCGATAACCGTGGTGAGCGCCCGGGCGCGATGTTTGCCGACTGGGAGTTAATTGGCGTGCCCTACCGTGTAGTGATTGGTGAACGGGGCCTCAAAGAAGGGCAGTTGGAGTTTCAGGGTCGAACTGAAAGCACGGCGCAGAACATCCCGCTTGCAAACATCAAAGACCATGTCATCGCTGCCGTTCAGGCGGCCAAGCAACAGATCAATTAGTGGATTAAAGGGATAAGGTAAGGCGGCTTATTTTTTAAATAGGCCGCCAAGCCCCTTAGCAGCCCCGCGCGCTGCCATGGAGCCCATCATGCGAGCCATCTTGCCACCCTTAAATTGCTTCATCATGCTTTGCATTTGCTCGAACTGCGCGAGCATACGATTAACTTCTTGCACTTGAACGCCGGCGCCTGCAGCAATGCGCCGCTTACGACTTGCTTTCAGTAACTCAGGCTTGCTCCGCTCTTTTGCAGTCATGCTATCGATGATGCCGCGCATGCGTTTGATTTGCAGATCCGCTTGACTCATATTGACCTTGCCCGCGTTTTGCGTCATGTGGCTGGGTAATTTATCCAGCATATTGGCCATGCCGCCCATTTGCTGCATTTGGGTGATTTGATCTCGAAAGTCGGCTAGATCAAACCCGCCCTTTTGCATCTTCACTGCCAGCTTCTCGGCTTTGGCAACATCGATGTTTTGATGGGCTTGCTCAACCAAAGCCAGAATATCGCCCATGCCCAAAATGCGGTTAGCCATGCGCTCCGCATCAAATGGCTCAAGGCCATCCATCTTCTCGGCTACACCGATGAACTTCAGCGGCACGCCAGTGACGTGACGTACCGATAGGGCAGCACCGCCGCGGGAATCGCCATCGAGTTTGGTGAGCACTACGCCGCTCAAGGGCAGTGCCTCATGGAATGCTTTAGCAGTATTGACGGCGTCTTGACCCAGCATTGCGTCGACCACAAAGAGGGTCTCGATCGGTTTGACTGCCTTATGTAGTTGTGCGATCTCTTGCATCAAGGCTTCATCAATACCCAGGCGGCCTGCGGTATCGACAATCAGCACATCAAAGTAGTGACGGCGCGCCCAGTCCAATGCATTGGTGGCAATGTCTACTGGCTTTTGATTGGTATTGCTGGGGAAGCATTCCACACCAACCAATTGACTGACGGTTTCCAGCTGCTCGATCGCGGCAGGGCGATAGACGTCGCAGGAGACGGTTAATACTTTTTTCTTTTGGGTTTCACGTAGCCATTTAGCAAGTTTGCCGACCGAGGTCGTTTTACCTGCACCTTGTAAGCCCGCCATCAAAATCACGGCAGGGGGTTGGGTAGCGAGGTTCAGTGCGCTACTCTGACTGCCATCACCGGCCATGACACTGGTTAATTCCCGTTGTACTACCCCAACCAGGGCTTGCCCTGGACTAAGACTGCCAACCACTTCCTCACCAAGGGCTTTGAATTTAACCTGTTCGAGTAGGGACTTCACCACGGGGAGCGCTACGTCGGCCTCGAGTAAGGCCAATCGGATCTCACGCAGCATGTCTGCGGTGTTCTTTTCAGTGAGGCGAGCCTCACCGCGCATTGTTTTAACAACACGCGAAAGACGGTCTGTGAGGTTCTCTAGCATTTATCGATTAGACTTTCCAAATGACAATTTTAGGTTACTCCAGCTTCGACTGGCTTCCCTCGGCACTTTATCTGCTTTTGCTGATCACATTAAGCATCCGGCCGCGCAATCGGCCTGAGACCAAGCCCTTCATTTTTCTGGTGCAAGGCCTCATTTTCCTCATTCTATTGGTGCATGGGGCAGTCTTGCACGACTCGATCTTTACGCCCGAAGGCTTTGTCTTTGGGTTTGCGCAAAACCTCTCCTTAATCGCCTGGGTTGGGCTGGCTTTTTATTGGTTTCAGAGTTGGCTGCTGCCGATTTCCAGCATGCGCTTAATGGCCCTTGCCTTAGCAATGGTGTGCGCAGTCTTGCCCGATATTTTTCCGGGCACGTTGCTATCGGCCCGCACGGTCTCCGATGCCTGGTTCAAAGGGCATTTCATTGTGGCAACTAGCGCCGTTGGTTTGTTAAGTCTCGCAGTAATGCATGCGATTTTGATGAGCATTCAGGACCGAGCATTGCGCCGTCAATTTACCTATGCTCAAGATAGTCGCATTGGCCACTGGCTCGAGTCCTTGCCGCCTTTGATGGCAATGGAAAGCCTCCTTTTTAGCTTTATTTACGTCGGCTTTGCATTACTGAGCTTGACCGTTTTTTCTGGGCTCTTTTTTTCGCAGGCGCTGTTTGGCCGGCCACTGGTCTTTGATCACAAAACCATCTTCGCCTTGATCTCCTGGTTCTTATTTGCCGGACTGATTGTGGCGCGTTGGCGCGTGGGTTTGCGCGGCCTAGTGGCGATTCGCTGGGTCTTGGGCGCCTATGTTGCGCTCATTCTGGCTTATGTGGGCAGCCGCTTTGTGCTTGAAGTTATTTTGCAGCGAACCTAATTGTGCTGAAATGGATTTTGCTGCTGGTCGGCGTTGGCCTCATTTACTTTTGGATTAAAAACAAAGGCCGCGCTGCTGAAGTAGAAAAAGCAAAAGCAAAAGCCCAAACTCCGCCGCCAGTCATCGCTGAGTCAGAAGAAATCAGGCCTTGCCGCCATTGCGGAGTGCATTTGCCCAGCTCTGAAGGGGTAATGCACGAAGACCGTTTTTACTGTTCTAGCGCACACCGCGATGCGATAGATTCAAAGGGCTGGCTGGGATCAGCAGTATGGCGGGTCTCCCCTAATTTTGATGAGAGACCCGGACAAACTGCTACGGATCTGGTGGTGTTGCACCACATTAGCTTGCCGCCAGGGCAATTTAGAGCCCAGAACAGTACCCAATACATCGTTGATTTTTTTCAGAACCAACTGGATCCGCAGGCACATCCCTACTTTGCGGACATTGCCGAGCGCCGCGTCTCAAGCCACTTCTTGATTGCCCGCTCCGGACGCACCATTCAATTTGTGTCCACCCAGAATCGGGCTTGGCATGCGGGCGAATCCCAATTTGAGGGCCGCGCACGTTGCAATGACTTTTCGATAGGGATTGAGCTCGAAGGCGACGGTGATACTGCTTTTGAAGAAGTGCAGTATCAGGCCCTGCAGCACCTAGTGACGCAGCTACAGTCCCAGAACCCCCATTTCCGTTTCGCTGGTCACAGCGATATTGCGCCAGAACGAAAAACCGATCCTGGATTGCAGTTTGACTGGGCGCGGTTTCAAAAAGACAACAGATTGCCCCTTGAAAAATTACCATTTGGGATCGCTTCGCGCTAGTTAATTTAGGCCTATTTTTATGTATGTAAGCATTCGCTTACATTAGCTCCCAACAAGTAAAACACCCTCTGAATTTGCACCAAAATTGACTCTCATAGTGCCTATAAAAATAAGGGCAAATCCTAGGTATTTTTTGTCATAAAAAGCATACGCAATTCAAAATAATTACCTATACTTAGTGCCTTGGAGCAAATAAAACACTAGATGTAGTGTTTTATTGCCAAAAAACACAATTGCAAAATAAGGTTAAATCCTTGTTTTAAAAAGACATTTTTTACACGAATTTAGGTAAACGCAAGGGCGCTATGACATATACCAACCAATCTGCAGCAGAGACACAATTAGGGCTTCCTTCCGGCGGCAACCCCACTGCGAATATGACCCAAAACCCATCTGCTGGATTTGTGGCTGGCGGCGTTGGTGGCACCCAAGCAACTCAGTTATCCGATTACAAAATTATTCGACGCAATGGTTCGGTAGTGGCATTTGAGCCCTCCAAAATTGCCATTGCAGTGACAAAAGCATTTTTAGCAGTCAATGGCGGACAAGGCGCTGCCTCGGCACGGGTGCGTGAGCAGGTTGAGCAATTAACCCATGCAGTTGTTCGCGCCTTACTGCGTAGTCGCCCTAATGGCGGCACCTTTCACATTGAAGATATTCAAGATCAGGTTGAGTTGGTGCTCATGCGCAGCGGCGAGCACAACGTCGCCCGTGCCTATGTTTTGTACCGCGAAAAGCGCAATCAAGAACGCGCAAGCCAGCAAGCAACTACACCAGAGGCACAAACTGCAGCACAACAGGCAGAGTCTGGCATTACCGTACTGGATAACGGCGTAAGTAAGCCCCTCGATATGGCTGCATTGCGTACGGTGATTCAGGCGGCATGCGAAGGTTTAGGCAATGCAATTGATGCCACCCCAATCATTACTGAAACTATCAAGAATTTGTACGATGGCGTACCTATGGCGCAGGTGTATGACTCTGCCATCTTGGCTTCCCGTACCTTGATTGAAAAAGATCCTGCGTATAGCCAAGTAACCGCACGGATTCTGATGCACGTGATCCGCAGAGAGATTTTGGGTCACGAGGTATTGCAGGGCAATATGCAAGCGGAATACAGCACCTACTTTGCGAAATACATTAATGAGGGTATCGGCGCTGAATTGCTGGATCCCCGCATGCGTGAATTTGATTTGGTTCGCCTTGCTGCTGCCCTGAATGCGGATCGTGACTTGCAATTCAATTACCTCGGCCTGCAAACCCTGTATGACCGTTATTTCTTGCACATCGAAGATCGCCGCATTGAAATGCCACAGGCTTTCTTTATGCGTGTAGCCATGGGCCTTTCTCTGAATGAGCTTGACCGTGAAGCCCGTGCCATTGAGTTCTATGAAGTGCTCTCGACATTTGACTTTATGTCCAGCACACCAACCCTCTTTAACTCAGCAACCACCCGTCCACAACTCTCCAGCTGCTACTTGACCACCGTGGCGGATGACCTCGATGGTATTTACGAGGCCTTGAAAGAGAATGCATTGCTGTCGAAGTTCGCTGGTGGCCTTGGCAATGACTGGACCAATGTGCGTGCCCTGGGCAGCCATATCAAAGGTACCAACGGTAAGTCACAGGGCGTAGTGCCATTCTTAAAGGTAGTGAATGACACAGCCGTTGCAGTAAACCAAGGCGGTAAGCGCAAGGGCGCGGTTTGCGCCTATTTGGAAACATGGCACTTGGACATCGAAGAATTCTTGGAGCTGCGTAAGAACACCGGTGATGATCGCCGCCGCACGCATGATATGAATACCTCGAACTGGATTCCAGACCTGTTTATGAAGCGCGTAATGGAAAACGGCGACTGGACCTTGTTCTCTCCATCCAATACGCCCGATTTGCACGATAAATTCGGCAAGGCATTTGAAGAGGCCTATGTTGCCTACGAAAAGCAGGCTGAAAGTGGTGTTGTAAAGCCAACCCGCAAGATCCCTGCACAGCAGTTATGGCGCAAGATGCTGGGCATGCTGTTTGAAACAGGTCACCCTTGGATCACATTTAAAGATCCTTGCAATATTCGCAGCCCACAGCAGCACATCGGCGTAGTCCACTCATCCAATTTGTGTACTGAGATCACCCTTAACACCAATGACGATGAAATCGCGGTTTGTAACTTGGGTTCGGTGAATTTAACTGCCCATATGACAACCGACGCAAACGGCCGTTTGGTGCTCGATCACGACAAATTACAAAAGACCATCCGCACCGCAATGCGCATGCTCGATAACGTGATTGATATCAACTACTATGCGGTTGCAAAGGCACGCAACTCGAACCTCAAGCATCGCCCAGTCGGTCTTGGCATCATGGGCTTCCAGGATTGCTTGCACATGCAGCGTATTCCGTACGCCAGCGACGCGGCAGTTCAGTTTGCCGATGCATCTATGGAAGCGGTTTGCTATTACGCCTACCAGGCATCGAATGCCCTCGCAGAAGAGCGTGGCACCTACAGCAGCTACAAAGGCTCCCTGTGGGACCGCGGCATCCTCCCACAAGACTCCGTGCGCTTGCTAGCGGAAGAGCGCGGCGGTTACTTGGAAGTGGATATGTCTTCCACTCTGAATTGGGATAGTTTGCGCGCGCGGATTAAGCAGTTTGGCATGCGCAATTCGAATTGCGTCGCCATTGCGCCGACCGCAACGATTTCCAACATTATTGGGGTATCTGCGTGCATCGAGCCTACCTTCCAGAATCTGTTTGTGAAATCCAATTTATCGGGTGAGTTCACAGTAGTAAATGAGTATTTGGTACGTGACCTCAAAGACCGTGGCCTCTGGGATGAAGTGATGATTGCCGATTTGAAGTACTTTGACGGCACCTTGTCGAAGATTGATCGCGTACCACAGGATTTGCGCGATATATATGCGACTGCCTTCGAAGTGGAGCCAACTTGGCTAGTGGAAGCAGCATCCCGCCGTCAAAAATGGATCGATCAAGCGCAATCCTTGAATATTTACATGGCTGGCGCCTCCGGCAAGAAGCTCGATGACACCTATAAGTTGGCTTGGTTGCGTGGATTAAAAACCACGTATTACCTGCGCACAATGGCAGCAACCCACGTGGAGAAGTCCACCGTAGCAAGCGGTCAACTTAATTCGGTATCCAGTGGTGGTGGCGTGAACGGTACCGATGCGGCGGCAGCACTGGCAGCAGACGGCCCGGTTTGTACGATGCGCCCAGGCGATGCTGGGTTTGATGAATGCGAAGCGTGCCAGTAAGTCATTTGCTTACTGGTAGTGAAACGATGGAATTTTGGAGAATACTATGTTGAATTGGGAAGAAGAAGTGGCGCCAGCCCTGGCTAAAGTCGGTTTAGCGCCGCAGCCAGCAGTGCAGCCACAGAAAGCACCGCAGCCAGATCAAGTGGCGATGGCGCCCCAAACTGCCGCACCTACGCCAGTAGAGGCTGCCAATTTATCGGGTGGCGCAGCCTTGCGTGTCAATGCCGCTGATAAGCGTGTGATTAATGCGAAGACTGACGTCAATCAGTTAGTTCCATTTAAATATAAGTGGGCCTGGGAGAAGTATTTGGCGGGTTGTGCAAACCACTGGATGCCACAAGAGATCAATATGAACCGCGATATCGCGCTTTGGAAAGATCCAAACGGCTTAACGGAAGACGAGCGTCGCATCATTAAGCGCAACTTGGGTTTCTTCACAACGGCAGATTCGTTGGCCGCAAACAATATTGTTTTGGGTACTTATCGCCACATTACTGCGCCAGAATGCCGCCAATACCTATTGCGTCAGGCTTTTGAGGAGGCAATTCATACCCACGCCTACCAATATATTGTGGAATCCTTAGGTTTGGACCAGTCTGAAATCTTTAATGCGTACAACGAGATTGAGTCAATTCGCAACAAAGACCAGTTCTTAATTCCGTACATTGACGTGCTCACAGACCCTAACTTTAAGACTGGCACATTAGAAAATGATCAAAAGTTACTGCGTTCGCTGATTGTTTTTGCCTGCGTAATGGAAGGTTTATTCTTTTATGTTGGTTTTACGCAAATCCTTGCAATGGGTCGCCAGAACAAAATGACGGGTGCTGCTGAGCAGTACCAATACATCTTGCGTGACGAGTCCATGCACTGCAATTTTGGTATCGATTTGATTAACCAAATCAAGCTGGAGAACCCGCAGTTATGGACTTCCGCGTTCAAAGAAGAGATCCGCGGCATCTTCGAACAAGCAGTCGAATTAGAGTACCGTTATGCCGAAGATACGATGCCTCGGGGAGTGCTTGGATTGAACGCGCCGATGTTCAAAGGCTATCTCCGATACATCTGTAATCGTCGGTGTATGCAAATAGGACTTGACGCGATGTTCCCAAATGAAGAGAATCCATTTCCATGGATGTCAGAAATGATCGATCTGAAGAAAGAACGAAACTTTTTTGAGACACGCGTTATTGAGTATCAAACGGGTGGTGCGCTGAACTGGGAGTAATGTAGTAACCTAATAAGCGCCTCACTGGTTAACAGGAGAGTAAACGGTTGGATAGTTTTAGTAATCTAAAGCAGACACAGTTTAAAAAACCCCTCAAACGAGGTGTTTGCTCTTTATTCTCCTTTTTTTCCAGCATTTTTAAGAAGCCGTCACCCTTTGGGGTCACGGCTTTTTTTCCAGGATTCATTAGCGTGCAGCACTTAGCATCAAGCCGCGCGCCGATGAATGGCTCGCTCGCTCGGTCCACCAGGCCTTATGGCACGGTAGATCTGAATGGTCGGGTCTTCTTAATCGGTAGTTCGTTCTAATCCTCACGTGAAGGAGTATCACTATGGCAATCGCCAAAAAGAAACCAGCTGCAAAGAAACCTGCTGCAAAGAAAAAAGTAGCTGCTAAGAAGCCTGCTGCAAAGAAAGTAGCAAAGAAGAAGCCTGCTGCTAAGAAAAAAGCTGCTGCTAAGAAGCCTGCTGCTAAGAAAGTAGCAAAGAAGAAGCCTGCTGCTAAAAAAGCTGCTGCTAAGAAGCCTGCTGCTAAAAAAGCTGCAAAGAAGAAGCCTGCTGCTAAAAAAGCTGCAAAGCGCAAGCCTGCTGCAAAAAAAAAGTAAGTAAGCCTGCTGCCAAGAAGAAAGCGGGCTCTGCTGTAAAAAAGCCCGCGGCTAAGAAGCCTGCTGCTTCTGCGCAAACTGCGTTGAATCCAGCTGCTGCTTGGCCTTTCCCAACCGGCACACGCCCATAAGCGCAAGCTTATAGGTCAGGTAGTAATGAAATGGGGTCCCTCGGGACCCCATTTTTTATGGCAAATGTAGAAAACCCGGGCGGTAGAGTGCCTGCCTTTGGTTTATCCCGCCTTAAAACCCAAACCCAAACGCCGTTTTGAACTGATCTTTGATTTGATCTAGGCTTAATTGGTGGTTTTGTGGACCTTGATGGGCAATTTTGATCGAGCCCATTAGGCTGGCAAGGCGGCCGGTCGTCTCCCAGTCCATGCCATTTTCCAAACCAAACAGGAGTCCGCCCCGAAAGGCATCACCACAGCCCGTTGGATCAATCAGCTGTGTTGCCTTGACCGGAGGAATAGCAATCGATTTGCCGCCCGCATAAATCTGGGCACCTTCTGCACCTTTGGTAACGATCAGGGCTTTGACGCGCTCACCCAATTGGGCAAGCGATAAACCGGTCCGCTGCGAGAGCATTTCACCCTCGTAGTCATTAACTGCTAGGTAGCTTGCGAGTTCAGTCAATTCTAAAAGCTCAGGACCATCAAACATGGGTAAACCCTGACCTGGGTCAAAAATGAATGGAATCTGCTCCTCTGCCAGTTGATGGCAATGCTCCCACATGCCAGCACGACCATCGGGAGCGACAATCGCCAGCGTTACAGGCACACTTTTTTTCTGGATACGGGCAGCCGTGACATCGCTGACTTTATTCAGGTGTGATTCATTCATTGCGCCGGGGTGAAAGGCCGTAATCTGATTGTTCGAGAGATCGGTGGTGATCATCGCCTGTGCCGTAAACGCACCCTCTAGGGTTCGAATATGGCCCGTATCAATTTGCAAGTCCTTGAGGCGGTTAAGGTAAGGCGTAGCGTCGCCTCCCACCGTTGCCATGATGACGGGCTCACCACGGAGTAACTTAAGGTTGTAAGCAATGTTGCCAGCACAGCCACCGAATTCCCGGCGCATGCTGGGGACCAAAAAGGCAACATTCAGAATATGAATTTGGTCTGGCAGGATTTGATCCTGAAAGCGACCTTCAAAATTCATGATGGTGTCGTAGGCGATGGAACCGCAAATAAGGCTAGCCATAAAATACTTTCGTAATGATTGATGGGGGGGTTAGGGATAGAAAAGCCGTACACGATAACCAGCAGCATTGCCGGGTAGTTGCAAGGGAATGAGGACACGAATATTTTCTCCGCCAGGCGCACCACTGCGGGCAAACTGGGTATGGGATTCACGCCACGATGCAGGCAACCACTCTTCTGGCGAAAACAAAATCAATTGCACAGCAGATTCATCGGTATCCGTGAGGGTGAGTTCCAAATGCGGGAGTGCAATTGGCATCATCAATCGATTTTGTATCTCAACTTCGAGCACAGATGGATTTGCAGGCGCTTTAGAGGCTTGCTGCGCTGTTTGCATGCCGAGCGCACTCGAAGTTATCTTCCACGCAGAAAAAGCGCGTATAGCCCCTTCTGTGCAGCCGAATGACTCACACAGTAATTGATCAACGCGGAGTAATGCAGTAAATGTTTTTAAATGCAACGCCGATGCTGTGTGATCCACTCGCGGTGCAGCAAACGGCAGTAAGCGATCGCGTGTGAAGTACAAGGCGAGAAGCCCAAGGACGCAAGCCAAAACAAAAATCAGTGCCAACTTGGAGAGCCAAGCAAAAAACACAGCCTGGCTAGTTAAAGATGGACTAGGTGAACTCGCTACATCAGCACTGTTTTTTTTTACTTCTAGGGTGCCAGTAAGACAGACCCATCCCTCACTTTCTTTCCAGACGGAGAGCGTCAGCCACTGGCTGTAGGTGGCAATCACGTCATCGGCCTGCCGGCTTAGTACCCCAGAGAGTACGATCTGACCGCCAGGGCGGATACGCTGCACTAAAGCCGGAGCCAATACTTGCAAGGGATTGGCCAAAATATTGGCCATGACGATGTCATAACGGGCATCGACGGCGAGCATGGGTACAGCATCGTCTGGTAAGGCGAATGTAATTTCCACTTGATTGATTTCGGCATTGCTGCGCGCAGCTAGCATCGCCTGGGGATCAATGTCTGTTCCTACAACGGGATTGCAAGCTAATTTTTTGGCGGCAATCGCCAAAATGCCGGAGCCGCAGCCGTAATCGAGCAGGCTTGTATTTTGCAAATGGGTTTGTTGCTCGAGCCATAAGAGACACAGGTGGGTAGTAGGGTGACTGCCGGTTCCAAATGCTAGCCCCGGATCCACCGCTAAACAAATGGCATTTGGATCGGTGGGGGTTTCGTGCCAAGACGGCACCACCCAAATGCGCTCACCAATCTGAATCGGTGCAAATTGGCTTTGCGTTAAACGAACCCAATCTTGCTCGGCTACGATTTTTTCTTCTGGCCTCGTTAGCGTAAAGCCAGCATCGCGTAAGGAGTCAAGAAGCTCTGGAATGAAGTCCCTATCATCCGAATGATCGACATCGGGATTAAACAGGGCGGTGACGGTCGAGCGATCCCATGCTTGAACTTCGGGAGAAAGTCCGGGTTCGCCGTACAGGGGGTTTTCATCATAGCCGCCGGCAGCGGCATCTTCCACCGTAATCGACAGGGCGCCGAGCTCCATCAGCGCATCCCCTAAGGGTTCGGCTATCTCAGCATGAACCGTAAAAATCAGTTCACGGTACGGCATGGCCCTGCGCTTTCAAGAAAAACTACCCCTTTACTCGGCTGGCAGCTTGCTCTTCCAGGCGATGTTCGAGGTAATGAATACTAGTACCGCCTTCTTCAAAATTAGGATCGAGCATGAGCTCGCGGTGCAACGGAATATTGGTGGTGATGCCATCGATGACGATTTCCGAGAGGGCAATACGCATGCGACGGATTGCCTGCTCGCGGGTCTTGCCATAGGAAATCAATTTCCCAATCATCGAATCGTAATTGGGCGGCACCATGTAGCCACCATACGCATGGGAATCAACTCGGATGCCTGGGCCGCCTGGCATATGCCATGACAGAATCCGCCCCGGACTAGGGGTGAACTTGAAGGGGTCTTCCGCATTGATGCGGCACTCAATGGCATGCCCTTGGAACACGATGTCTTTTTGGCGAAAGCCCAGCTTGAGTCCGGCTGCAATTCGAATTTGCTCTTGCACAATATCAACGCCGGTAATCATTTCGGTGACGGGGTGCTCGACTTGGACTCGGGTGTTCATCTCAATGAAGAAAAACTCACCGTCCTCATACAGAAACTCAAAGGTACCTGCGCCGCGGTAGCCCATTTTGCGGCAGGCTTCTGCGCAGCGCTCACCAATTTTGGCAATCGCGCGACGATCGATTCCCGGAGCTGGCGCCTCTTCAATAATTTTTTGGTGGCGGCGCTGCATCGAGCAGTCGCGTTCACCCAGCCAGACGGCATTGCCGTGGGTGTCGGCCAAAACCTGAATTTCCACATGGCGGGGCTTTTCTAAAAACTTCTCCATGTAGACCTCGGGGTTACCGAAAGCACGGCCTGCCTCTTCCCGCGTCATGTTAACTGCGTTGACTAAAGCCGCTTCGGTATGCACCACGCGCATGCCGCGACCGCCGCCGCCGCCAGCTGCTTTGATGATGACGGGGTAACCTACTTTTTTTGCGATCGCAATAATTTCTTTGGGGTTATCGGGCAGTGCGCCGTCGGATCCGGGAACACAAGGCACCCCCGCTTTAATCATGGCGCGCTTGGCTGAAACCTTGTCACCCATCAGACGAATCGTCTCTGGACGAGGCCCAATAAATGCAAAGCCCGATTTTTCAACCCGCTCAGCAAAGTCCGCATTCTCTGATAAAAAACCATAGCCTGGATGGATGGCTTCTGCATCCGTGACTTCCGCCGCAGAAATGATGGCTGGCATATTCAGGTAGCTTAGCGGCGAAGGGGCAGGCCCAATGCATACCGCTTCATCAGCGAGTTTGACGTACTTGGCCTCTTTATCGGCAACGGAATACACCACTACCGTTTTAATGCCGAGTTCGCGGCATGCGCGCTGGATGCGAAGAGCAATTTCTCCGCGGTTGGCAATCAGAATCTTATCGAACATGGGGTCTTTGCTTTAAAGGGTGTGGAGAAATTAAGCAATTACAAACAAGGGCTGATCGTATTCAACGCCCTGGCCGTTCTCACACAAGATTTGTTTAACGACACCCGCTTTCTCGGATTCGATTTCATTGAGGAGTTTCATCGCTTCAATAATGCAGAGGGTTTGGCCCACCGTAACGATGTCGCCTACATTGACGAAATTGGGTGATTCCGGATTGGCGGCGCGGTAAAAAGTTCCAACCATAGGAGACTTCGCAATGAATCCAGCTGCAGTAGCCGTAGCCTCTTCGGCGGCAGCATGTTCTGCCGCAGTCGGCGCTACGGGCGCAGACGCACTTACTGCGATTGGCGCTGGCGCAGCGGCTGCATAAGTAATTGGCGCAGCGCTTGGTTGTCCTTGAGCGAGTTTTGCATTCACAATACGAACCCGGTCTTCGCCTTCGTTGACTTCAAGCTCAGAAATGCCTGATTCAGAAACTAAGTCGATCAGCGTTTTTAGTTTTCTCAGATCCATGGAGGTAGGTCCTTCTGGTAAAAAATGACGGGAAAGAAAATTACGATTATTTGAGTTGCTGGCTGGCTGCTTGTAATGCCAGCGCATAGCCGATTGGGCCTAGCCCACAAATCACACCTTTGGCAATGTCCGACAAATACGAGTGCTTACGGAATTCTTCGCGCTGGTGAATATTGGATAAATGCACTTCAATGAAGGGAATGGCAACCCCAGCCAAGGCATCCCTCAGGGCAACGCTGGTATGAGTAAAGCCACCTGGATTGATGATGATGAAATCAACCCCATCCAGTTTTGCTTTCTGAATACAGTCAATTAACTCGCCCTCATGGTTGCTTTGAAAGGTATTGAGTCGTATTCCGGCGTCTTTTGCCTGAGATTCCAGCCCTTGATGGATATCGCTGAGGGTGGTGTGACCATAAACCTGCGGTTCGCGGCTGCCCAATAAATTCAGGTTTGGACCTTGAATAACTAAAACTGACGGGTTTTTTGACATAGATCGCTAATTTTAGAAACAGTTAAGAACAGATGATGTCAGGCTTTTCCAATCATGCGGCAATGCTTTCTGCCTTATACCGGGGCATGCAAACGCGGAGTTGGATCGATGCAGCATGGGGTGAAGTATACCCCTTAGACTGGAGGCAAAATCGCTAAATGCAGGAAAAAAAAGTTCTCATTTCTGCAAAATGAATGAAATAAAGCCACTCTAAATGATGAAAACTGACTGAAATGCCGATTTATTCTTACTCTAAATCATATTAATTTTAATTAAATAGCAGCTTTTATCTGCTTTCTGAGTTCATCTTCGCTTATCTTCCCTAATTTCGTATTCGTTACTTTGCCTTTGGCATTAATCACTACGGTGTAGGGAAGGGCGCCTTGGGTGTTACCTAAGGCCTTGCCAATTTTACTGCCCTGCAGTCCTCCCATGACGATGGGATAGGAAACTAGGGTAGTTTCAAGAAATTGACGTATGTTCGATGGTGTATCGATACCGATACCAACAAATAAGACATTTTTTGAGGCAAATTCATCCTGAAGATCGCTCAAGGCAGGCATCTCTTCGACGCAAGGCGGGCACCAGGATGCCCAAAAGTTCACCACCAACACCCGGTTTTGCCATTCGGCAGTATTCACTAGCGTGTTATCTGGTTTCATCCATGGATTGGCCAGAAGTGCAGCAACCGACTCGTCGCTCGCAGTGCCATCACGGTAAATCCAGCGTGCGGTGAGCAGGCCTGCAGCAAGCCCAAGCAAGCTCATTCCACTGATGATTCCCATTTGTCTTCGGTTCATGCGCACTCCTTCGCTAAAATTCAATCATGCATATACACATCTTGGGCATTTGCGGCACCTTTATGGGCGGCATCGCTGCCATCGC
>JBIJAC010000066.1:0-5164 GCA_044345935.1 Polynucleobacter sp.
CAGCACAGCTTAAACACATTCGCTTCGGTCGCTCAGCATCAGCTCCTTTGCCGCCGGAGCACCATCGTGAGTTTGAGACTTTATTTGGAATGCCTGTAATCGAGGCAATGGGCATGACGGAAACCTGTTCTATTGTGTTTTGCAATCCACACGATGAGCGCAGGCGCTTTGGCAGCCCAGGACTTCCCTGTGGAGTCACAGCAAAGATTGTGGATGATTCTGGAAATACAGTATCTGACCTGGTTTCTGGGGAAATCTGCCTCAAAGGTGAGAACGTATTGCATGCATATTACAAAGGCGAAGCAGAAACCAAAAAGGCATTTGATGCAGATGGCTGGATGAAAACAGGCGATCTAGGCATGCGGGATCCGGATGGCTTTTATTTCATTACCGGCAGGTTGAAAGAATTGATTATTAAGGGCGGTGAAAATATTGCTCCGCGTGAGATTGATGAGGTGGTTTTGAAACACCCGGCAGTTTTGGATGCCGCATCGGTTGGAATACCAGATACAAATTACGGTCAAGAAATTATGGTCTGCATCATCCTAAAGGAAGGAATGGCCTGCTCCGAGGAAGAAATGCGCTCATTCTGTTTTGATCATTTGGGAAAATTCCGGACGCCCAAAAAGATTCTCTTTATGACTGACTTGCCCAGAGGACCGTCCGGCAAGGTTCAACGACTGAAGTTACTAGACCTGGAACAGGCGAGTCAAAATTAATTGATGTAAGTGCAGTTTATTTCTTGCGAAACATTCGCTGCATCACTATTGCAGAAAAGATCCCAAGTAGAATCGCCCACTCCAGTGGAATTGCCACGGTTCCAATTGCGGTAATCACCATCGGGATCCACTCCTTTTTCCCCATGTTAAATTCGTGGCGAATTTGCTTTAAATCAATGAGTTTCCATGCGACTGTCAGCAATAGGCTGGCGATAACGACATACGGAATATGTTTGGCAAGTGGCGATACAAAAGCGAGAATGATGATCAAGAAAATGGCAGCGCTGATGGCGGATAGCGGTGTTTTTGCACCCGCAGCTAGATTTACGCCGGTACGGTTAAATGAGCCACTTGAGGGATAGGCAGAGAAGAAAGAACCTGCAATGTTCGCAAGTCCTTGGCCAATAAATTCCTGATTGGCATTAAATTGATCTTTTGATTTCAAAGCAATCGCTCGCGCAATAGCCATTGCCTCTGTAGATGCCAGCAAGGTCATGATTAAGGTGGCAGCAAACAATTTTTGCAAGGTGGAGAGGCTTAAGTCTGGCATTGATATTGGAGGGAATGCCCCTGGAATACTGCTGACACGCTTAAATGGGCTGATTTCCGGAAAGGCAAGCTCGATTAGCATTGCTGCAATAGCACCAATAATCACCGCAATTAGCATGGAAGGTACATATTTATTTAGGGGCCTCCATAGGCGAATGATGCTCAGCGTGATCAGCACCAAGGCAGTGGATTGCCATTGCATATCGCCACTGAGCGCCTGAGTAGTAACCGCCTGCAGAGTATCAATGACATCCGTACCTCGCGGTATATCCATTCCCAGGAGGGTACCCGCTTGACTATTAATAATCAGTACAGCAGCCCCAGCAGTAAACCCAACAATCACCGAGTGAGGAACCTTTTCTACCCATTTTCCAATGCCGCTGAAGCCCAGAGTCAGCTGAATGATCCCCACCAGAAAACTAAGCGTCAGAACAAAAACAACGTATTGCGGCGACTCTGGTAAGGCAAGCGGGGCAATCAGCGCCATGGTTGTTAGAGATATTGCGTTTGCTGGCCCCGTTACCATGAGGCGGCTTGAGCCAAAGAGGGCAGCAATTAAGCAGGGCACCATGGCGGCATAAAGGCCATAGTGGGGCGGCATTCCGGCTAATAACGCAAATGCAATACCTTGGGGCAATACAACAATGGCACCGGTTAGGCCGGCCAGCACATCAGCGCGGATAACCCCCGGTTTTTTGTATTCGGGCAACCATTGCAAAAAAGGAAATAGTTTCATGGTTATCAGCAGGGTTCGACTGTGTATTTACTGCCGAGCGAAGGAAAAGCCATGCAATTATATTTTTTGGTTAAGGATTAAATCTGCCGCTTTTTCAGCCATCATGACGGCCGGCCAATTGGTATTACCCGATGGCAATGTCGGCATTGCCGAGCAATCGACTACTCGTAATCCAGTAACGCCTCGCACCCGCAACTCGGAATCCAGTACGGCCATGGGATCAGAGTCTGGTCCCATTTGGCATGTACCCGTTGGATGAAAAATCGTGGCGCCATTATTACGGCAAAATTCCAATAGATCAGCATCGCTCTGCGGATTATCGGGTTTAATTTCTCGGGTGATGAGCGATTTAAGTGGCTCGGTTTGCGCAATTTTCCGCGCAAATTTGACGGCCTCAACGCTCGTGTTTCGATCGTGTTCCGTTGCCAGGTAATTTGCAACCATCTTCGGTGGCACTAATGGGTCCGTAGATTGAATGCGGACATGACCTCTAGACTCGGGCCTTAACTGACAAACCGACATGGTGAATCCCGGAAAGGGGTGTACATTTCCGCCTGCCATATCGGCTGATAAGGTGGCCATATGGAACTGGATGTCTGGCGAACGCGATGAGTCCATCACTTTAGTAAACAGTCCGCCTTGATTAATTCCAATGGAAAGTGGCCCGCCCCGAAATAAGAGCCAATCTAGACCTATTTTTACTTTGCCAAAAAGAGAAGAGAGCTGCACATTGGTTGATATCGGTTGGTTTAGCTCGTAAATCAAACGGTACTGCAGGTGATCCTGAAGATTTTCACCAACACCTGGAAGATCGTGAATGATCGGGATATTAAATTCGCGCAAGAGTGCTGCTGGGCCAATTCCTGATAGCTGCAATAGTTGAGGCGATTGCAGGGCTCCAGCACTCAAGATGATTTCCTTATTGGCCCTGATAACGTGCTTTTGACCGTCACGCATCAATTCGATAGCAACAGCGCGGCGACCTTCAAAAATAATGCGCATGACCTGACTATCCGTCAAGATGGTCAGATTACTGCGCTTTTTGATCGGATTTAAGTAGGCGACTGCTGTGCTACAGCGTAAGCCTTTATGGGTTGTCAGTTGGTAATAGCCCACGCCTTCTTGCGTGAGGTTATTAAAGTCATCGGTTTCTGGCACGCCCAGGCGGACTGCGCTTTTTATAAATGACTCTACCAGCGGGTGTTTTTTGGGAATGGATGATGCCTTCAGGGGGCCAGTTTTTGAATGGAGTGGCTCGCCAAGGCGGTCATTGCCCTCTGCCTTTTTAAAATAGGGCAGAACGTCATCCCAGCCCCAGCCTGTATTGCCAAGACTCTTCCAGCCGTCGTAATCTTCTTTTTGGCCGCGAATAAAAATCAATCCATTAATGGAGCTGGACCCACCCAAACACTTTCCGCGGGGCCAGTAAATCTTGCGCTGATTCATTCCCGGATCTGGCTCTGTTTCGAATTTCCAATTGACCTTTGGATCCCACATGGTTTTCCCATAGCCAATCGGCAAGTGAATCCACGGTGAGCTATCTTTTGGGCCTGCCTCAATTAAGCAAACCGAATTGACATCGTCTTTTGAAAGGCGGTTTGCAAGAACGCAACCCGACGAGCCGGCGCCAACCACAATATAGTCAAACTGAGTGTATTGCATTTCAGGCTATCCAGCGGCTCTCAGGCCTAAGATTTCACGGGCTAGCTTTCCGTTCGCAACGGGTCGATTGTATTTGGTAGCCAACTCAGCAACGCGCGAGACTAATTCTGCATTGTCTTTTGCGACGCGTGTCTGGTCATATTTAATATTGTCTTCTAGGCCAGTACGAGCATGGCCACCCATCTCTAGCGCCCATTCATTGACAGCAAGTTGATGCCTTGCAATTCCAGCCGCAGTCCATGTTGCATCAGGCATGATTTCTTTTAACTCGCTCACCAAAAATTCCAAGATGCTTCGTTTTGCTGGCATGGCGTTGGGTACGCCCATCACAAACTGAACATGAGCGGGGGCTTTAAGCAGACCCCTTTTGATCAAGTCAGCAGCACTGTAAAGCATTGCCATATCGAACACCTCAATCTCTGGCTTGATATCGTACTTATTCATTTCATTCGCAAGCCCATCAACAAAAGTTGGTGGATTCTCATAAATGCCATTGGGAAAATTGACCGATCCCGTTGCCAAAGATGCCATATCAGGACGATGAAATAGCATGGCGCCTCGCAATGCTTGATCTTGACCTCTACCGCCGGTAGAAAATTGAATAATCATATCGGGACAATGCTTTTTAATACCCTCCTGGACTTTGGCAAACTGATCAGGATCTGAGCTGGGACTCTCATCGGGCTTACGCACATGCAAGTGAACTAAAGCTGCACCCGCTTCATAGGCCTTGTGCGTCTCTTCGATTTGCTCGGAGACGGTCACGGGTAGGCCTGGGCAGTCCTTTTTTCGTGGGATTGCGCCAGTAATGGCTACAGTAATAATCACGGGGGCTGCATTAGTCATGAAAACTCCAAATGAGATTAATCAAGGTGAGAAGGGGTGTCAGACATGCTCTTTTGAATCGATAAAGCAGCCTGTTCTAAGTGCGGAATAAATGATTTTGCAGTTTTAACGGAAACCCGTGATGCTGGGCCGTGTGCCGCAATCGCTGCGAACATTTTATTTTTGCTATCGAGCACCGGAATGGCAATGCAAATGGAGCCCTCAAGGTATTCGCATTGATCAATGGCATAGCCTTGGTTTTTAATCTTCGTTAAGCTAGGTAGCAATTCTTTTAAGTTCAGCAGCGTTTTGCTGGTAAATTTTTCAAAAGGGCCTGTGCCAAGAGTGCGCTCAATTTGCGCCGGACTCATTTGCGACAAAAATAATTTGCCGCTGGCAGTGCAATGCAGAGGTACTCGCATTCCGGCGCTGATATGCAGGCGAATGGGCGCATTGGTTTCAATGCGATCAATGTAGACAACCTCATTGCCATCCAGAATATTAAAGTTGCAGGTTTCGCCGATTTGATCAACCAGTAATTTCATGGCCGCTATGCGCTCGGCACGAATTGGGTCTGAAAAAAGCATGCTGGTCCCAATCGAGCGTAATCGAACCCCCGGCTGAAAGCGTCGACCGCTAAAATCGCGCTCAATAAACCCCAGTGTATTTAAGG
>JBIJAC010000004.1:0-59284 GCA_044345935.1 Polynucleobacter sp.
AATCTGTTTCCAGCAGAGCCTTACGTAATACTCGCATTGAAGTTGTAGCGACCGATGGCTACCGAGCAAGCTTTAGTTGGGGTGAGGTATTTAATAGTCCCACCGGATCACAGATCCTCATTATCACCAAGCAAGATGGTAAAGCGTTGGATCCCCAAGAGGGACCGGTATCGTTTCGTGCATTAAGTGATATTCGGCCTGGAGCAAGGCATGTTCGGAATGTCTGTGCAATTTCGGTGATGCATTAGAGCTATTTTGTCGTTTAAAACGACAGCCTAGAACTAGAGTCAGGCATCCTAGGCCCTGGTTCGATTCCGCCTCGGGCCACCAAACTCAAATAATGCCCTGCTTCGTGCGGGGCATTTTCTTTTGGTCGGACGGACTTGCTTCTTTCAATTATTATATGTACACTGTACATATGATTTCATTAAGATTTGAATGGGAACCCAGAAAATCTTTAGCTAACCTTAAAAAGCACGGCGTTTCATTTGAAGAAGCAAAATCTGTGTTTTATGATGAAAGTGCTAAGTTAATTTCCGATCCAGACCATTCGGAAGATGAAGACAGATTTATCTTGCTGGGAGTAAGTCACTCCCTTCGCATAATTTTGGTTTGCCATTGTTATCGAAGCGAGGGTAATGTCGTTCGAATTATTTCGGCTCGTAAGGCAACTGCCAAAGAGTCAAAAGCTTATTAAAGGTGATGAAGATGCGTAAAGAATATGATTTCTCAAAAGCACGTAAAAACCCATATGCTTCCATGCTCAAGAAGCCTATAACTATAAGATTAGATGAGGATTCGATAAGCTACTTCAAATCTGTATCAGAAGAGGTGGGCATTCCTTATCAAAGCCTTATTAATCTCTATTTGAGGGATTGCGCAACTTCCCATAAGAAATTAAATCTAAGTTGGAAGTAGTCTAGAGGCAAGATAAGGCGTCATCGGCCTTGGTTCGATTCCGCCCCTGACCACCAAGAATTAAAAATAGCCCAATAAGTGGGCTATTTTTAATTGGCAGTCTCATATAGAGCAGCTAAAGTATTCGTTAATATGTCAATTGTGCCCTCTATTTGAATGCCCTAAATGCTAAAGCTACTTAAATCACTTGTTACCACAATCATTTTTGCATGCAGCATTATGGTTTCGAACGCAGCAATGGCCATAGAGATCGGCCAAACATTGCCATTTGAAAGAGTCCAAACTTTGGACGGCGGCTATTTTGAAATCCCAAAAAACAATACAAAAAATACACTGATTCAAGTATGGGCATCTTGGTGCCCATTTTGTAAGCGCCAGAATAATTATCTAGAGAACTTCACTAAGCGCATTCCCCCAGGATCAATGAATATTGTGACTATTTCCATTGATAAAACACCGGCCATTGCCAAAGAGTATATGCGGCAAAATCACTATAGCTTTCCAGCAGCAATGATCACACCAGAACTGAAGCAAACCATCGGGAAAATTCGTGGGGTCCCTGTACTGCTGATTATTGATGCTAAAAATAAGTTGATTTATAAAGAGGTCGGCGAGGTTTTTGAAGAGGATTATGTGGAATTAATTAAATACGCTAAATGACTTTTGTAAGAGCACTAAGTTTGTGCTTGAGCTGCCCTTATCAGTCTGGAAGCAGGATAAGGGCCCCTGATGGCTTGGTCAATTACGCCCAGGGAAGCAAAGATCTTGAAGATCTTGCCGGGCACATACTTTAATAATCGGTCTAATCAAATAAATGGTAATTATGACCCACTCGCATTAATGAGCCCGGGGAATTTATTTCATAAGTGAACTCGGTTGATTGCCCAGGTAGCCGAAGCGTCGCATCAATTCTACGGTAGCGCCATCAGCCATCAGGTCACGTTCCAGCCGATAAGGATCTCCAAAAAAAGATTGACTGGCCACGCGGTCGTTTAAAACAGTTCTTAGAACGCCCAACGCCGCCTCTCGATCAAAAATGCTTTCCATGTAAAGCACTCTTGTGCCAGCGGAGCCAGTACCGAATGCATAAACAAAATATTGGAACTGAAGATTACCCTCGCGGGGTGTCTTCGGCCCAGTAATGACCGCAAGCGCTTTTTCAAACTCTCCCGGCTTCAGTTTTTTATTGAGTTCCTGCACGGCTTGATCTAAGGCCTCAATCTGAACGTTTGCCGCGTCTGCAGCATTAGCAAGAAGCAGCGGCGCAAGGGTGCGAGAGTACAGATTGACTGTCGCAATGTCGGTAGTTCCGCGCCTTAAAATATCATCAAGATAGGCACGTGACAACGACAGGATGTTCTGCTGACGGACTTTTTGCAGCTCGGTAAATGAGGCCTTGGGCAGATCAGCTTGAGCACTATTTAACTGGTTGAGCAATTCTCTCAACCTTTCTATCCAGCGTTTATCGCTTGGGTTCCCAAGCAGTCCCATCGAAGCAGAGTAAGCCCCTAGAGGAAGATGCGAAATAGACTTTAAGTAGTGATAAAGGGGTGGCGTATACGGTAGAGAGCCCAAATCCTCGCCCCGAATCAAAGTGACGGTATCCGTCACGAGAAAGACAGGCTGGTCACCCTTTAATGCAAGGGCTCGAGCCGCTGCGTAAGATTCTCTTGCGGCTGCATTAAGTTCATTGAACAAGGGGGGCGTTGGATTCTGGGCAAATGCGGGCAGAACCAAGGCAAAGAAAATTGAAATAGTTTTAAGTGTGATTCTGTACATGGCAGCACCAACGTCAAAGTGAATGAATTTTTATGAAATCATTAAAATATAAGTTTTGAATTAAATTCCTTGATGCACTTACTTGATCAAACAGCCTTACAAGACTATGCCATATTTTGTAGCTGAAGTGACTGCATAACAAAAAACTGCCCGCGGTTTAAGAATGTGGACTAAATAGGCCTAAAGAAGGCCTTAATCTAGGCAAAAATTTCACTATCCTCATCTTTGCTTGAATCCGCTCCGCGAAACCATCAGTTACGATGGTCCGCGCGTTGGGCTTTTTTAATGAACTTAGCTTGGGGTGATTGCTGTAGGAGTTAATTGTGCTAACTTATTCCACCACACCCAAAAAATTTAATTAGGTTGGTATGGCAAGGATGAGTGGTGCAAAACAATCCGCAAAGCACCTTTATCATCTTTTATGTAGCCCCACGTTTTATCTACAGCAGTAGTTTTATTTGCACTATCAGTAATCATGACATTACCAAGGGTCATGGCAGCATTACCAGTAATTACAATCCCCGCATTTTTAATCTCACATTTCTTCCAGCCCTTGAGTGCAAATCAGCTGTCAGTTGGGAACTTGGGGTTACCACCCACAAAATAAGATAACGCTCCATCCTTAGTAAGACGAAAAGTTTCCTTGCCGCTAGTTAAGGTGGGGTTGAACAAAACAGGCCCAAGTTGATAGGCGTATGCAGCATCAATTACTTTCTCAGCTAAGGCTTTTGCAGCTACCTGACTTTTCTTACCTTCCTCGCTAATATTTACAAGTGCAGTACACCATGCTTTTTGTGCAGCTAAAACTTAAGCCTCTGAGATCGCACGATTGAGAACAGGAGTCTGTGCCATTGCTACTGTTGGTAAGAGGGCGCCTGCTATAGAGATGGCTAAACAGAATTTTCGAGTAATTAACATTTTTTATTTTTCTTTATAAAAGTTTGAGGAACACATAAGAAGTATTAGCACTTCCTATTGCACCCTGAAATTCATAAGACCATACTGGTCGTTCAATTACAAGCTTATTTCTCTACAAAGCAGTTACTAATGTAGTGAATTTCATTATGTTGGGGGACTTCCCTTATAACTAAATGCATATGCCAATGCTCGTCTATTGATCTAGGCTTATAAAGTAGTCGCTGGGCAGAAAATATTAATTGCGTGCCGAGTCGTATAGCTATAGGCACCTTCGGACGGCTATTTCATTTTTAGGGAGCTAGCCCAAAAGTAGTTATCTTCATCTACGGCCGTTAAAAGAGGCGTAACATTCGGAGAGCAGTTCTGGCCCCTTGCCGCATTGGGCAAGCTATTCAATAAGGGGAATCAATGACTAAAAATTACAATCCAATTAAAAGGCTTAACTTTGTTTTGATTGTCAGTATTTGTATTGGTGAAGCATTGATTATGTTAGTTTTACCTTCGATTGAGGGGATATCTCATCTAGGTTCTGTAGTCTTGGATGTGATTTTGCTGACGCTTATTACCATCCCGGTGGTGGGGTGGACGGTGACTAAGCCGATGAAGAAATATCTTGATGATTTAGTGTCTGCTCAACATACGATTGCTATTCGAGAAGATCAAATGCTGACTACTTTAAATGCGATAGCAAAAGCTAAAGATAACGAGACTGGCAGCCATATTATCCGCACCCAAAAATATGTTGGCCTATTGGCAAATCGCCTCAAAAGTATGGGGCATCACCCCCAGACCCTAACCGAAGAGCACATTGAGAGACTAATAAAAGTTGCGCCACTACATGATTTAGGTAAGGTGGGCATACCCGATCACATTCTTAACAAGGAGGGACGATTCACAGCAGAAGAAAGGGATCTGATGAATGGTCATCCTATGATAGGCGAGTCTATCTTGGCCGCATCCCAAGCAGAGGAAAATGAGGTCGGGTTAATTTCAACAGCCATTAAAGTGGCCGGATATCATCACGAGAAATGGGATGGGTCTGGCTATCCTAGAAAGCTACAAGGTGAAGATATTCCGATTGAGGCTCGCATTATGACGGTGGCCGATGTGTTTGATGCTCTGATTAGTGACCGACCCTATAAGAAAGGCTGGACTATAGAGGAGGCATATACCGAGATTATTAATAATAGCGGGATCGCATATGATCCCATTGTCGTCGAGGCCTTTATTGCGGAACGACAGAACTTTGAAGATGTTACTAAGTGGGATCAATAAAGTCATCCCTTAATTTGCATCTACTAAGGGCCAGTTCCGCCCCGGCCAGCAAACTCAAATAATGCCCTGCTTATGAACTAGCCCCTAAATATTTGGTGGGCATTCTGCCTCAACATCGTTATCATTTGTAGGCGCTGTTTACGGCCTACAAGTGGCTGGTAATAGATATGCAATTGCAATATTTTTTAAGGATACGAGCAATATGCCTTTCGAGTCTTTTAATGGGCAATTAGCCTCCCTGATTGCCACGTTTTTGTGGAGCCTTGGAATGGGGCTACTCTCTTATTATCTAGTCTATAAGACCGCCTTATTCAATCACCTCATTGAGGTCCCGCTTGTACCGCCATTTTTAGCTTTGCCAGCGGTCATGTTTGCATTTCTAATGGGCTTTATGTCCTCAGATGCATGGCAGAATTATTCTTATGCAAGAACGGCGCTCATCAATGAGTCTGTAGCGGTTACGCGCATTTTAAAAATTCCTGTTGGCGCCCCGGAACTACAAAAAGATATCAAGCTTTCCATGCAAACGTATCTAGAAGGCGTTCTCAATGAGGAATGGGCTGATTCGATCAATAAATTGCCTAGTCCAAAAGCGCAAGCATCGATCGATAGCATGGAGCGCAGTATCTGGGAAGGTGTCGCTGCCTGTGGTCAGGGATCGGGCAAGAGCCATCTTTGTATAAATTCAGCAATGAGCGGTGCATTTATTGGAGCTCTAAATGATTTACGCGCTGCCCGCCAGCAAAGACTATCCTTGGGTTATGTAGGTAGCGCCGATGGAAAATGGATCTTGGCTATTATTTTGGGCCTGATATCCGTTATCAGCGTAGCCGCGGTCCATCGGCACAACATCAGGACAGGAACTACTGCATTAATCCTTTATTGCTTGAGCATCTGGATTGCCTTGGGTATTGCTGTTCTATTTAGTAATCCTTATGAAGGATCAGAAAGGCTTAGGCCCATTCCGTTTATAAGTGCCTTAGAAAGTTTAAAGAATGCATCCAAATAAGAGGTTAATGCCCGTTCTAAGTCATCGCCAATGAACGGAAGTCCTTGTGAGCAGTACAAGGCTTGATCCAAGGCAGTGACTAACCAATTTAGCTTGAATACTCTGATACCATCGTTACCTTAGAATCTTATTTGGAGTGGTCATGCCTATCCTGAAAGCAGTAATGGTATTCGTTTCATTAATGCCTTTGTTGGTAGGGGCCCAGACACCTTCTTCTGTCGAATTAAATAAAACGAAACCACTCCCAAGCGCGTTTGTAGCAGCCGATATAAACAAGGACGGACAGATCTCCCGTGAGGAGGCACAGAAAGCCAAGATCCCTAGCCTAAGTTTCGATGCGGCTGATAAGGACAAAAATGGAAGATTAAACCTGAGTGAGTGGACTCTACTCAAGTTTTAGCCGCTGAAATGAATTGCTAAGTACTACAGAGCAAACAGGTATGAGTTTAGGCCTTTGGTCTTGGATGGCTTTATCTAAGCCATCTTCTAAAAAGATAAATCAATCTATAAATAGGCCGGTATTAAATCACGGGGGCTGTTTAAATCGCATATTATTTATCTATGTGGTTTAGAAATAAAATTGCCCCAATAATCATTGGCTTTATTGCCATCAATTGTTTTGCATATGATGGACCAATGATCGATGGTCATGCACATTGGGGCGATAGTTTCAATGAAGAGGCCGTGTTAGATAGGTATGCAAAAAGTGGCGTAGTCGCTCAGATAGTAATGCCACGATATTTAGGGGTCCAAGGAGATTGGCCAACAACCGATGAGCGCGTGTTAGAAATAGCGGCAAGGCATCCCAATAAAATATTTGTATTGGCTGGGATGCAAAGGCCTGATTTTACCTACATGAATTGGAACTCACCCGATAGCAATTCTCAAGCGATATTAAAAGAGATTGATAAAAAATTAGAAGAAAAGAAAGTCTATGGAATAGGCGAAGTGTTAGTGCGGCATTGGGCGTATGCTAATGAGGGGCGGACAGGGCAACATGCTGAAATTGATAAACGGTTTGATACCGTTTTTATAAGACAAATAGCAGCAATTGCTATAAAACATCAAGTACCCGTTGTTGTCCATATGGAAGGCTATCCTGAGCTCGTAAAAGAAGTAGATGCCGTATTGAAAAAACAGCCAAATTTAAGGCTGGTTTGGGCACATGGTTGTGGGAGGTCTGGACCAGAGGTCATAAGAGGCTTACTAGTAAGTCATCCCAATTTATATTGTGACCTATCCAATATGACCAATACTGGTGGCTATGGCAGCGGTTGGCCAAGAGCTGAAAACTTTACCTATCAATTTGAGTCCAAAGGAATCTTTTATGAGCCCTATAAAAAGTTGATATTGGATTTTCCGGATCGCTTCTTTGTGGGGATGGATGTAGCGCATCAGAGCAGGTGGACCATGGAAAATGGCAATACTTTTGAAAGAAGGGTGAATAGAACAAGAGAGTTATTGGGCACCTTGCCAGAGTCGGTGGCTAAAAAGTTAGCCTACGAAAATGTGATTGCTGTGTATAGATTACCTAAATCAGCAATCTCGCAATGACTAAGCCGAAAATTTGATTAGCTTATTTAAAACATCAGTTTAAAGATGGAGTTCTGAAATGAAATGGTTATTTAGCATCTGCACTTTTGTTTTTTTTAACTTCGCAACAGCCCAAACAATGACCCCTATTCTGATAGAGGCTGATGTGGGTAGAGAGACTGGCGTTTTTTCAAAATCCCCCGTTGTTCAAAGAGCAATTCTTCTGAAGCCCTCAATTCCATCCGATACAGCGTTGCTGTTTTATCGTGGCTGGTCGGGTATTGCCAACATTAAGACAGAGAATGATTGGAAGAGAAACTTAAATTATTTACAAAACAATACAGAATTATTTGCCCAAGCTGGAATTACCCTTGTTGTGATGGATTGCCCAAGCGACGAAAATAAAGTGGCCCCAGGAAATACTCCGCTAGCGTGTAATGATGACTACCGCTCTTCCATAAAGCATGCCGACGATGCTAGAAAAATAATGGCCGTCTTAAAGGAAAAATATGGAATCACCACGTTTTTTATCATGGGCCATAGCTATGGAACCATCTCATCAAAATGGCTTGCTAAAAATCTGGGAAATGAAATTCAGGGAAGCATTCACTCCGCAGCCATGACACATGCAAGTCCTCGTAATAGGGCATACGGGTATTCTGTAGAGTCATTTGATATGGGAGCATTAAAAGCCCCAGTGCTAAATGTTCATCATGGAAATGACCAATGCGCTCATACTCCCTACTCAACAGTGGGTGCATATTCAAAAAATAACCTAGTCACCGTAAAGGGTGGGGAAGGTACGGGAGATGTTTGTGGCGGAACGCACTTACATTCTATGGGCGGTAGGGAAGAGCTCACTTCAAAAGCAGTCATTCAGTGGATAAAAACCGGTCAAGTTCAAACTAGTGTTGGGGAATAGGCATAGGCCCTAACATCCTCAGCCTTAGTCGATGTGAATCTGCTATAAATTGACTGCCTATCAATGGAGCCGATATGACGCAATCATCCCGCCCATGTGGATTTAGTGGCTCGCTCCAAAAGAGCGCTCATCATCACCTTGACGGACGGGGTAACGGGCGTAATTCTGACTACCATTCCGCATCCCATTACACAAAATATTGAAGATATTAAGGCGACCGGTACAAAGGTAAAGTGGATCGTTGCTGGTACACCCAAAGGCCTCAACTTACTTGACCCAAAGCAGATTGCTGGCGCATTACGTACAGGCTATGATCGAGCAAAAATGGAAGCGCAAAAAATCAAAGAGTTTTGGTCATAGGGCGAACCTCTTTGGCCCTTTCCAAAATCACTAGACATGGTTTAAAGAGGGGGCTTTTGACCCTCTTTGCATTTCTACACCCACCATTGTGTATGGAATCCCATCTGATTTGTTAAGAGTAGTACTATTTAAGCCTATGAAATATGCAAACGAAATATTCTTCTTTGTTGTTGCACTAATCTCATGGGGATTACTTTACGGCTCGCGGTTTATATTAACGCTGGGCAAAGCAAGCCAAGCCGAAAAGCTATGGCTAATCGCCCTTACACTGACCGCCTCTTCATTTACGATCTTCGCAGTAGCATCAACGCTATCCTTATCCTTGCTGACATTAGCAAATACCTGTTTTATTGCGAGTTTTATTTACTTTGGCTTATTTTGCCGATCACTGAACGGCCCGATAACAAAACATGTGCATTTTATTGTTATTGCAGGCCTCTTGGTCTTCGCCGCTCTGTTTGAATACTTAAGACAAAATGGATTATTTGTAGCAAGGGTTAGTTTGATCAGTTTGATAGGGGCCTCCTGTTTTATTTGGGAGATTAAGGAGTTAAGGCGTATAAAAAGAATTCAATCTACGCAACTCCGGTTTTTGGTTTACACCATTGCGATCGAATTAGCCCTTACCATCGCTAGGCTTGTCGCTTTATACATTGATGGCGGATTGTCTACCCCGAACTTATATCAAGAGGGTGTCATTAGCTCCTCTATTCGGTGGGCGTGGCTAGGTATAACAATCCTGTCTTATGTAGCGGTCCTTGGTTATTGGTTAGAAAAAATAAGCCTTGAAAAGGCTCAAGTAATACAAGATAGCGCCAGAATTACTGCGCTATTAAAAGAAAAAGAGCGCCTTATCTACGGCCTACTAAAAGCAAATAAGACAGCGGCCACCGGCGCCTTGTCAGCGTCGATTGCACATGAACTCAATCAGCCGCTTGGGGCATCTAATCTCAATATTCAGTTGCTCAAAATGAAATTAGAAAAAGGGGCCATCAATCCCGAGCTAGGCAAGGAGATTTTAGATTCCCTAGAGGCCGACAACCAGCGTGCGGCATCGATTGTTAAATCACTTAGGTCCATATTTGTTGAGGGTGATTCGAATGCCGAAGAAGTTCGAATGGGCGATTTGATATCTAGGGTATTGGATATTGTTACGCCGGAACTAAAGTCAAAGAATATTCAAATCCAACTTCGAGTGGATGATCGATTGGCGATTAAGGTCAATCCAGCCGAAGTTGAACAAGTGATATTGAATTTGCTGAATAACGCTATACAGACCTTGGCGAACTCAGGCACGCTAAAGCGCCACATTGTTTTAGAGGCTACTCAATCTGACAAGTTGGTGCGCGTAAGCATTTCTGATAATGGGGGTGGCGTGCCTGCTGAATTTAGGCCCCATTTATTTGAATTGCTAAGTACCACCAAACAATCCGGCATGGGTTTGGGTCTGTGGCTTTGTAAGCACATTGTCACTCGATATGGCGGCTCAATTCAGTACGAAGATGCCCTTGGCGGCGGCGCTACATTTGTATTTGAGCTGCCTTCCGCATCTCAGAAGAAGGGCCCACAAAGAGATACCGAATGATTTTGTAGAATAGCATCATGACTAACTTCAATCAGCTGCCTAGTGATTTACCCATTCCTCAGGATGATGGCTCAACCCATCATTTGAAGGGAATGAAATTACCCCCTGTCTCTTTAATTGCCACCAATGGCAATACCATTCATCTTGGAGACATCAAAGGCAAATTGGTGATCTATTGCTATCCCATGACCGGTCAGCCTAATGTTGCGCTGCCGGACGGCTGGGATCAAATTCCGGGTGCAAGGGGGTGTACTCCCCAAAGTTGTTCTTATCGAGATCACTACCTAGAAATTAAAGCATTGGGCGCAGAAGTGATCGGCTTGAGTGTTCAAACTACGGAGTATCAAAAAGAGATGGCCGATCGACTTCACCTACCATTTCCTGTGGCGAGTGATGAAGGCTATCAATTTCAAAAGGCATTAAATATGCCAACCTTTGTGGCTGCTGGCATGACATTATTAAAGCGAGTCACGCTCATTGCCAATCATGGCGTGATTGAAGCGGTTCACTACCCCATCTTCCCAAGCGATAGTGATGCGGCCTGGGTAACTGACTATTTAAAAACCCATTCAGTTGCTTAGCCTAGCGCCACAGTCGATGGATTGCTAGGCTCTAGTGAGCGCCCGTATTGCATCACTGTGTTTCTCGGATGTCCCGTAGCGATTCAGAAGCAATTGCCGCTGCCCCATTTCAAACTCAGTAAATGTAAATGCGGGGCCGACAACGCAACTGACCAAGCAAAAGGAGTCGGTCTGCACGGGTTTTGCTGCAAACCAAGTGCCGGCAGGGATTGTGGTTTGAAACTGCATGGACTCTGGGCCAATCTGAGCCGCGGTGAGCCTATTCTGCGGATCAAAGTAGTGGATGGCGATATCGCAACCCAAATGAAAGAACCAGGTTTCATCGGACTGAATGCGATGCCATGCCGAAAAATCATTCCCCGATAAAAGGTAGTAAATGCTGGAATACGCATTCTTGCTATTGCCATTGGCCTCCGTTACAAGGGAGCTTGCCCGATGCATTTCCCGGTAGAAGCCGCCTTCTGGGTGGGGCTCTAGTTCGAGCGAGTCAATTACAGCCTGGATGTCCTGCATAAAAGGGCGCCTTTTCTATATACACAATTCGATAAAAGTACGATAAACTATTTATAAGCAGGAGAGTGAGGCTATGCCTCCACCGAAGGCGCAAACTCCCATGAACGCTCAGGTATCCACCCGGAAGGTACTGCTTATCCTAAATAGCCGTCTGGAGAGTCGCCATTCTATGGCGCACCGAAGGAGCAAATACTAAGCTGGGCTTAGTGTGAATCTCTCAGGTATCAGGGACAGGGGGAGCGGCAAGCGTGCAATCAGCCAGTCTGATTGCGTGCCGCTATTAGGAGCCCTGCAATGACACGTTATTCCGGTTAATTCAGTGAATTGATTTTGGAGCATTGGCCATCCATTTGGTCACCACTACAACCCACTGAATGAAAGTAATTCCCATGTCGAATCAATATGCAAACGAAGCCCCATACCACCCAGGTTATGAGGATGCTTCATTTAAAAACGAAGTATCCCCACAAATTGCAGAGTTAATGGAGTATCGAAAGATGAATGCCCGGCACTTGCAGTTCTCCAATACCATCGTGCAGTTCTGTAAGTCTGATTTAAACCACCGTGCCCAGCAAAGGCCTACAAGCAGCTAAGCAGGACAGCAAACCAGATGATGGATTACAAACCACCTGCGGGTGGTTTTTTCATGGCGATGTACTATAGCAATGGATCATTCCTTAGGGCACAGCATGCTTATCGTCACCACATTGATTGCCTGTATTTTGGCGGCACTCTTTATTCGCCTATCGTTTAGTGTTATTCGTTTGCGACGACACCATAAAGTAGGTCTGGGCAGTGGCGGCGTTGACGATTTAGAGCGCGCCATTCGTGCCCAAGCGAACTTTGCTGAATACGTGCCGATTGCGTTAATACTCATGGCTTGCCTCGAGTTCAATGGCGCGCCGCTCTGGCTGATTGCCATTCTTGGCATTGCCTTCGTGACCGGCCGCGTGATACATGCCAAAGGTATTAATCAACCGCCACCGCACTTTAGCAATCGTGTCATTGGTATGCGATTTACGATCACGACCCTCATTGTGTTAGTAGTAGTTAATTTGGCCTGGTTGTTGTTAAAGCTCTGGTCATAGGAAAAGATATGCAAACGAAGCGCCAGTACTTCGCCATAGCCTGCTGTATCGTGCTCCCGCTTTTATACGGATGTGCCACGACAAACTATGGCGATAATCAATTTAATCTCAGTATGGCGAGCTCAGGCAAA
Source organism: Polynucleobacter sp. (assembly GCA_044345935.1). GTDB lineage: Bacteria > Pseudomonadota > Gammaproteobacteria > Burkholderiales > Burkholderiaceae > Polynucleobacter. The sequence goes on from JBIJAC010000004.1 coordinate 12,613, forward strand.
GACGTCATGTGGGTACCAACCAAGGCCGAGATGGCCGATCAAATGCTTGCGCTTGCACAAGTGCGTCCGGGCGATCGGGTATATGACTTAGGCTCAGGAGATGGCGTCATTCCAATTGAGGCGGCAAAAAAGTACCAAGTGCGCGCAGTTGGTATTGAGTACAACCCGGATTTAGTAAAGCTGTCCCAGCGTAATGCAGAGCGGGCTAAAGTCCAAAACCTCGTGACATTTAAGCAGGGCGATATTTTCGTGGAAGATTTTTCACAAGCCACTGTGCTGACCTTGTTTCTAGGCGAAAACCTCAACACCAAGCTGATGCCGACCATTTTAAAAATGCAAGCCGGTACGCGGGTGGTATCCAATGCATTTCGGATGGAGGGGTGGGTAGCAGATCAGGAGGTGCGTATTTCCAATGGAGAGATGGCCTACCTTTGGGTTGTCCCAGCTAATATTGATGGCGGCTGGCAATGGAATGGCCCAGCTGGACTAGGCGATCTTCGCCTTATGATTCGCCAGAAGAAACAATTCTTTGATGGCACTTTGTATCAGGGCAATAAGCGAATAGCGCACTTTGAAGATGGCCGCATTCGAGGATCTGATCTGGAGTTTGCCTTTGCATACCAAAAGATGAATTACGCTTTCAAGGGTCGCATCAATGGAGCCAGTATGACGGGCAATCTAAACAATAACCCCGCATTGGCCGTTAGCGGCAAACGCTAAGAGTAAGCCTGGCTATGTTCAACTTCAATCAATTAACACTCCCACTGATTCAGGCCCCCATGGCCGGCGGAATTACTACGCCACAATTGGTAGCGGCAGTAGCAAACCATGGCGGTATTGGTAGCTTCGGTTTTGCATACAGCACGCCAGAAAAAATTCATGCAGATTTAGTGGCAGCGCAGTCACTGACAAGCGGACCCATTAATGCAAACTTTTTTGTATTCAATCCGGTTCAAATGCCAAGCGAACAGACACAGACAAATGCCATGCAGGCCTTGTATTCGCTGGGTGTGGGCGGAGCTCAGTCGCTCGCCATTCCAGCAGAGCCTTTCTATCCAGATCTGATGGACCAGTTAGAGCCCATCTGGAGGGCTCGACCAGCTATCCTCAGTTTTCATTTTGGTTTGCCGCCAGATGGCGTTATTGCAAAAGCACATGAACTCGGAATTGCGGTGGGTATCAGCGCCACCAGCCTTGCGGAAGCCATGGCTATTGAATCGGCTCAAGCTGATTTTATTGTTGCCCAGGGAATCGAAGCCGGCGGTCATCGAGGGCAATTTGATTTGCAGGCAAACGATGAGAGACTGAGCGCCTTAGAGCTTACGGCGCGGCTGGCTAAGCATTGCCGTATTCCAATCATTGCTGCGGGCGGCATCATGAATGGTGCCCACATACAAAATGCACTGGCAAACGGTGCGCAGGCGGCGCAACTCGGAACCGCATTTTTATGTTGCGATGAGTCAGGGACGCCTCCCAGTTATCGCCACTATTTATTGCACAAACAAGACAGGCCAACGACACTAACAAGGGCGTTTTCTGGGCGACTTGCGCGCGGTCTAGAAAATACCTTCACACGGACCATGCAAGATGAAACGACCTTACCATTTCCTATCCAAAACACCCTGACGGGGCCGCTACGCCAGTGGGCTGTGGCACAAAATGATGCAGAGTATCAGAGTCTATGGGCTGGTACAGCCTATGCACAGGTTCGGAGCATGACAACAAAAGACTTAATGCAGCAATTACGTAATGAGATCAAAGTACAACAATAAAAATTGAATGCATCAAACATGAAACAGATTATTGGGTTGCACCATGCCCATGAGCAGCATTGGGTAGGCGATGGATTTCCAGTTTGGCCGGCTCGGCTGACCTAGAAGCTGGCAGCTAATCCAATCGAAGTGCCGCGTACGTTTTGCCCAAATTGATAACGAAACACAATTCGCACTCGACTAAATAGAGGCTCTGATTGGCTGCGGTCAAACTCAATGCCGCCACCGAGTGATGACAAGGAATTAAAACCCAGCGCGCCGCGCAGATCACCTAAAAACTCCGTGTGTGCTGCTTCCATGACGGCACGAATTGGCATCGTAAAGAAAGTAAGCGGCGTAGGTACTCGATTGCGAGCCCACAAGCTCAGGCTTTGTGAGTTGGCTGAGCCCTGAACCGCCTTAGAGGTATCAAAGGTATTCATCTCAATATTGGTATAGCGCAATTCAATATCAATTTCACGTTCCGGCTTGTAATTTTCGTAGTCCAACATCAATGAGCCACCAAGACCATAGGTATTCATGCGTCCATTCTTTAAAAACTGCAGATCAGCGCCCGTTTGATTTTCAATCACCCGAGAGGCAACCGATAGATCACTTTCTAAATGACCCAACATAACGTTGGCAATGGGCCTAATGCGCAGTTCGCTTGTGAGTGGAAAATCCCAGCCTACACCACCGGTGCCGGTGATGCTATTCCAATGAACGGGAACATCAACGCTGATATTGCCAACGTTCCCTACAAAACTGGGGTTATATCGATTCACTGCGAGAGTGCCCTCAAGATAAAGCGGCACATTTCTACTTAGGCGATCTCCGCCACCCAAAGAAATCATTTGTAAGTTGGGATTGTTCCCACTGCGATCAGTAATCGATAAAGATCCAGTGGTGACGTCAGGCGTTAAAGAGTAGCCGGTAATCACCATAAAGGCATCTGCCCGTTTTTTTAAAAAAGAATTGAGGGCATCAGCACTTTGTGCATGCGCGCCCGAAATCAATGCGCACCAAAACACAATCAGGCAAATCAAATGGCTTCGAAAGGGGTATGGCATCGGTTTGACGCTTAGCAGGCGAGGCTTAGAGGTTATGGGCGCGTGCGGGACAAATAATGAACCCACAAGATCTCCGAAATTATAAGACGGCCAAGCCCCATAGCAACCCGTTATCATAGGAATGTGAATAACTTTCTTGATCCCGCCATCCTCTTTTTTGTGTTTGGTGCTTTTGCTGGCCTGATTAAGTCCAATCTAGAGATTCCGCAACCGATTGCGCGTTTTCTCTCGCTGTATTTGTTAATGGCCTTAGGGCTAAAAGGCGGCTTTGCGCTGCAGAAATCCGGCTTCACTCAGGAGATTGGTTTAGCGCTGGGCCTAGCCATCTTTTTAGCCATCATTATTCCAATCATTGCCTATGCAGTGTTGCGCACCCGGTTAAATAATTATGACTCTGCCGCCATCGCCGCAACATATGGCTCTGTCAGCGCGGTTACGTTTATTACAGCAACTCAATTCTTGAGTAATCAAGACATTCCATACGGCGGACACATGGCGGCAGCGATGGCGCTAATGGAGTCGCCCGCCATTATTTTGGCCATTGTATTGGCCAATAAAGCCCGTGTGAGCAGTACTAGCAAGGCCCAGTCAATCGGATTATCGAAGGTATTGCATGAATCATTTACCGATGGAGCGCAGCTTTTATTGCTTGGATCGATGGCAGTTGGCATGCTCAGCGGAGAAGATGGGCAGCGCATCATGGCGCCATTCTCAATTGATTTGTTTAAAGGAATGTTGGCATTCTTCCTCTTAGATATGGGTTTAATGGCAGCAAAAAATTTCAGCGGTATCAAAGGTAAGCCCCTGATCGTATTAATTTATGCGCTGCTGGCGCCCTTAGTCCACGCAGGCATTGCTTTGGTCCTCTGTACTCTATTGCAATTGCCACTGGGAGATACGATCCTATTAATGGTGCTGGCCGCCAGTGCATCGTATATTGCGGTGCCGGCAGTATTGCGCCATGCCTTGCCCGAAGTGAATCCAGCCCTCTATATGGGTATGTCCTTGGGCATCACCTTCCCCTTCAACATCATTATCGGCATACCGCTGTACTCGTTTGTAGCGCAACTGCTGCGATAACGCCGTATTCATACTTTGCCATGACTACTTGGTATAGTGTGTTGATTCATTAACAAAAGGACTGATATGACCCACCACGAAAAACTCATTGCTGCGTTTGAGGCTTACAAAGAAGAGAATGCCAAGTTTCAGGAAAAGGGCGTGAAAGCATCTGCAGCACGCGCACGTAAAGCGCTTCAGGAAATTGCTGGGTCATGCAAAGAGCGCCGTAAAGAAATTACGGCAGAAAAAGAAGTGCTTGAGGGTAAAAAAGGCGAAGGAATGTCACAAGATGCCGCTCGCCATGCGCACGTACGCAGGTAACTAATCTGCACCTAATTGGTGCTGTTTGCAAAAAGCGATTGGCTTCGGTCAATTAATATCTAAATGCAGTCGATTTATTTATTTTTTCCTCCATACGCATTCTTTGGCCATCCCTCGGGATGGCCTTTTCTTTCTGCGGCTGCTTATTTCATGCCGGTTGGCGTTGGGTTAGCCGAAACTTCCATGGATAACCTAACGGCACGCTTGGCCATTTCCTCAAATGAGGAAATTGAGCCCGAGCCAGTTCTGAAGGTTTCGCCTTCCAAGGTAATCACACCACCACCAATAAAGTCCTTGGACTGACTATCGGTAATTTTGCTCTCGATTACCAGCGCAGGTGTTTTGGAGTTAACACCAGAAGCATAGGCTGCTGCGTTGGTAGCAAGACCAATTGGCGTAAAGTTCCACGGTTTTAGGCCATCCGCAGAAACTTCAGCGCCGGTAATGCCGACCGATATGCGGACCACTCCAGGGCCGGGCTGTGTGACGATGCGTAAGCCACGACGACTTTCAACTGCCTCGCGCATCGACATTTCAAGGGCGCGTTTTGTCTGCGCAACCACTTGAGGGGTAATCTCGCTCGTGAACTGGGATTGATTCAGGTATATGGGGTCTAAGATAACAGCGGTATAGGTATTAGGATTAATGCCTGCCTTGCGATAGCGCCAAATGCGCGTTCCATCGGGGGTATTCGGAACGGGCTGTAAAAGCCGATAGTTGGGCAAAAATCCGGACTCTGGAATAGAGGCCGTAGACATAATTTTGGGTCCACTGCTGCAGGCTACCAAAGTGCTTACGAGAGGCACCATTACGAGGAGTGCAACTAATGTTCTGCGATTCATGAATGCTTCCTTTGGAGGTTATGGGGTGAATGAGGTAAATTCATTCTAAAGCTTAATTAACGTAAGTACTAGCAGTAGAACCAAGCAAATTTAATAAATAGACACAAAAAGGAAAAGCAATCATGAAGAGCGAGCGATTTGAAAAAGGAATGGCAGTGCGCCGGAAGGTATTGGGCGATGCCTATGTCGACCAAGCCATGCAAAAGGCAGATGATTTCTCAATGCCACTGCAGGATTTTGTCACTGAAAATGCCTGGGGTACGGTGTGGGTGCGAGACGGCTTAACGCTCAAGCAGCGTAGCTTAATTACAGTATCCGCCATCATTGCCATGAACCGACCGCATGAACTGAAGTTGCACATACGTGGCGCACTCAACAATGGCGTCACAAAGGAAGAGCTACGCGAAGTCTTTTTGCACTGCGGCGCTTACTGTGGCGCACCTGCCGTAGTTGATGCGTTTCGCATCGCCCGCGAAGTCTTTGCCGAGGATGCTAAAGCAACAGGCTAGAACGTGCCGGGATACAAAATATCTTTCGTCACGTTTTGAATGTCACGGTGACCTGTAAAGGCCATCGTGATATCGAGCTCTTTGTGAATAATTTCAAGGCATTTTGTAACGCCGGCCTCGCCCATGGCCCCCAGACCGTACAAGAATGGGCGACCAATCAGAGTACCGCGTGCACCCAGTGCCCAGGCCTTTAAAACATCTTGGCCAGAGCGGATGCCGCCATCCATCCAAACCTCAATGTCCTTACCAACAGCATTGACGATACCGGGCAAGGCATGAATGCTCGACACAGCGCCGTCCAATTGACGGCCGCCATGGTTTGAGACGATCAGTGCATCTGCGCCCGAGTCTGCTGCGAGGCGGGCATCGCCCTCATCCAATATGCCCTTGATGATCAGTTTTCCACCCCAGCGTTTTTTGATCCATTCGACATCACCCCAGTTCAGGCCCGGATCAAACTGCTCAGCAGTCCATGATGATAGGGATGACATATTGCCTACGCCTGTAGCGTGACCCACAATATTGCGAAAGGTTCTGCGCTGCGTCATCGCCATGCCAAGGCACCAACGGGGCTTGGTCATCATGTTAATAATGTTCGGGATGGTGAGTTTGGGTGGAGCACTCAAACCATTTTTAAGATCTTTATGGCGCTGCCCAAGAATTTGTAAATCCAAAGTAAGCATGAGGGCAGAACATTTGGCGACGCGTGCGCGTTCAATCAAGCGCTCAATAAAGGCACGGTCTTTCATGACATACAGCTGAAACCAAAATGGTTTTGTGGTGTGCTCGGCCACATCTTCAATCGAGCAAATACTCATCGTTGATAAGCAGAAAGGCACGCCAAACTTCTCCGCTGCTTTAGCCGCCAAAATTTCCCCGTCAGCACATTGCATGCCGGTTAATCCAGTTGGGGCCAGGGCAACGGGCATGGCCACTTCTTCGCCAATCATAGTTGTTTTGGTGGTTCGGTTCACCATATTGACAGCAACGCGCTGGCGCAATTTGATTTTCTGAAAATCCGATTCATTGGCGCGGTAGGTTGATTCAGTCCATGAGCCCGAGTCCGCATAGTCATAAAACATCTTGGGCGTGCGTTTTTGGTGCAGGACGCGCAAGTCTTCAATATTGGTAATAACGGGCATGAATAATCCTTGTTAATTCGACTTTTGATGACAGCATTGTATGGGCTCTAGTCTAGTCCTGAATTACGGCAGGAGCAAAGCGTAGTTACCCTCGGGGATCAGGCGCTAGGTAGCATGCCAAACAAGGTCAATTGCATGGCTTGATTGCGAATCGGCACCAATGCCAGGTATTCCGGACTGGAGGCCCAGCGCCGGGCATCGATTGCAGCGGGGAATTCGAGTTGCACGTAGGCAGAGAATGGCTTGCATTCAAGCTCATTCCAAAAAACGTCGCCACATACCCCGCGCTGCGTAACACGCCCGCCATACTGCTCCACCGTGGCGCTAACCTGCGCGCGGTATTCCTCAAACGCCGCCGGGTCCTGTAGTTCGATTAAGCCAAGTACGTGCACTGCCATTGAGTTGCTCCGGTTCTAGTATTACTCTGAATGGAAGTTGAATAGGTATAGTACTGAATACACACAAGGGAATCCAGTGAAGAGTGATACCAGGGGCATGTTGATCGGGTTTGGTGGCATAGCCATCTTTAGCTTGACCTTGCCGGTGAGCAAAATAGCAGTTCAAGTCCTTGACCCCTATTTCATTGTGTTTGGTCGGGCGGCCTTGGCGGGATTGGTTGCCCTGGCGTACCTTCTTGTGATTCGAGCGCCCTTGCCCAGCCGCGCTACCCTGCCAGGATTTGCCTGGATTGCGCTGGGGGCAGTATTTGGATTTCCTTTATTTATTACGATCGCCATGATGCAAGGTCCTTCGTCCAATGGTGCCGTGATCTTGGGTATCTTGCCCTTGGTCACTACCGTGCTGGGCGCCCTGCGCTTTAAAGAGCGCCCATCCATTGGGTTTTGGCTGAGCTCCCTGGTTGGCACCGGATTAGTCTTGCTCTACGCTTTGATGCAAGGCGCCGGACAGTTTTCTTTTTTCGATGGCTTACTGATGGCCGCCTGTGTTTGCGCTGCTGTCGGTTATGTCGAGGGCGCTAAGTTATCCACCATTATGAAACCAAAAATCGTCATCTCATGGGCCCTGGTTTTTTCACTGCCAATCAGCTTACTGTTCAGCGCCCTGAACTATCAGACAGACTACCTATATGCAGGTCTTGATATTTGGCTGAGCTTTGCCTACCTGGGCATTTTTTCCATGTTTGTAGGCTTCTTTTTTTGGTACGAGGGTCTGCGCATTGGCGGCATTGCACGTGTCAGCCAGGTTCAGTTGCTGCAACCCTTTTGTACCCTGCTTGCGTCCAGCGCCCTATTGGGCGAACCCTTGACCCTACTTAATTTGGTGTTTGCCGCCCTGGTTGTTTCAACCGTCATGGTAAGTAAACGCATGCTAATCAAGGTACCCGAGCCAACACCGCCGCTGTAAGTGCCTATTTTTAAGGGGCATTAATCCAGGGTAGATTTGCCATTTTTATTGGATAATCATGGGCTAAATCTATAAAGAGTGAGAGACACACCATGTTGAAATTAGATGCACACGCTTCAGGACGCCATTTTTTACATATTCCTGGGCCAAGCCCTGTCCCTTCGCGCGTCCTGCGCGCCATCAGCTATCAAACCATCGATCACCGTGGCCCCGAGTTTGGTCAGCTCGGTCTAAAGCTGCTCGAGGACATTAAGCGTATTTTTAAAACCAAACACCCCGTGATTATTTATTCCTCATCGGGAACGGGTGCATGGGAGGCTGCTTTAGTAAATACCCTCTCGGCTGGTGATCACGTTTTGATGTATGAAACCGGTCAGTTTGCAACCCTCTGGAAAAACATGGCCGATAAGCTCGGCATCCATGCTGAGTTCTTGGGTAAGCCCGGGCTTGAAGGTTGGCGCAGAGGGGTTGATGCAAAGCTAATTGAAGAGCGCCTCAAAAAAGATACTGAGCACAAAATTAAAGCGGTTTGTGTAGTACACAACGAAACCTCCACTGGTGTTACCTCGAATATTGCTGCTGTGCGCAAAGCAATCGACGATGCCAAACATCCGGCATTGCTGATGGTCGATACTATTTCCGGTTTGGCATCGGCAGACTATTGCCACGATGCCTGGGGAGTCGACGTGACCGTAAGTGGATCCCAAAAAGGCTTAATGTTGCCGCCCGGCCTCGGCTTTAATGCCTTGTCACCCAAAGCCCTGGAAGCCAATAAAAAGGCAACACTACCAAAAGCATTCTGGGCCTGGGATGAGATTCTGGTGTCCAATAAAACCGGATACTGGCCCACCACGCCATCAACCAACTTGCTGTATGGCTTGCATGAAGCCATTGCGATGATTGAGTCAGAGGGCATGGATGCCGTGTTTGCTCGGCATCAGCGTTTGGCTAAAGCCTGCCGAGCCGCAGTGACTGCGTGGGGTCTCGAAATTCTGTGCCAAGAGCCAGAGGTGTATTCACCTGTCTTGACTGGCGTCATGCTGCCCGAGGGCTTTGATGCGGATGCCTTGCGTAAGCTAATTCAGGAGCGCTATAACTTATCCTTGGGCACTGGCCTTGGCAAGTTAAAGGGCCGCGCGTTTCGGATTGGCCACTTGGGTGATTGCAATGAACTCAGCCTCCTGGCCGCATTGAGTGGCTGCGAAATGGGCATGACCGCGTTTGGCATTCCACTCAAAGGCAGCGGCGTTTTGGCGGCACAAGAGTTGCTACGCTAGACAGATTTACTTTTCCCGTAAAAAAGCCGCCAATACCATGGCGGCTTTTTTATTTCCAGAAGAATGGCCTACTTTAAGAACTAAGCCTCAAAAGCCTGGATTACGCTGGCGCAAGAGCTGGGGCGCGCTTGCTTAGCTCGCGCCGCACTTTATCTTTGATTTTTGGCTTGGTTGCCGATTCCATTAATTTAGTCAGTTGAGCCACATTGAGTGGCCCCAGGCGTGCTTTGCCTGTTTTGGTGAGCATGGGATCGTTTTTACGATTGCGCTGATTTTGACCTGCGGCCATAGGTAACCTTTATAAGATTCAATGGCGCAAGGGGGGAAGTCATTTCGCCCAGTTAACCCCCCAATTAGGGCACAAAATAGTGATTCGGTTCAGAATAACAGCAATTTTTCGCTAAAAAAATGTATATTTTCTGAAATCTGCTATAAATATTTGTAGTATTAACGAAGTATTAGCAGTGCAGTACCCCAATTTAGATCAGAACAACGTAAAGCAAAGGAAGATCATGTCATCACACGAAACAATCATCGCTGCGTATGAAACTTATCTGGCTGAAAATGAAAAGTTCAAAGTAAAGGGAGTTAAGGCATCTGCTGCTCGAGCGCGCAAAGCGCTGCAAGATATTGCCACCGCATGCAAAGAACGCCGTAAAGAAATCTCTGCAGAAAAAGAAGCACTGGCATAAAGTGCGAATGCCGCACCTTATGCGAATCACGCTGATTGGCATAAGCACGGTGCGGCGTTTTTTTAATCTCGGAATAGCGCTGCTGATAGGCTTTCAATTATCGGCATGCGCAACCATCTATACCGATGCGTCCGATGCAAACAAAGTGACGTTTCTCAATTCGACCAATGAGTCACGTGCCGACTTGCAAAGTAAAGCACAGGCTTACTGTATGCAGTACGGAAAAAAAGCAGTGTACCGAGAGACGGACGGTGGCGTGGTAACCGTCTTTGACTGCAGACCGAGCTAGCCTGCCAGTTCTGATTGATAGATCAGGCCTGCATGCTCACGCAAAGCATGAAACTCAATGCTTTCCCAGCGTTGCTGCGCGACATCCAGTTCGGATTTGTGGGTGGCTAAAAACACGGCAGCACCAACAACGTCTTCGGCCATGCGGTGAATATTTTCTTGCGTAAACTTTTTAAGGGCTACGGAATCAGTTGAGCTGACCCAGCGGGCTAAGCTATAACGGGCTGGCAATAGCCGCACTTCGGCGCCATATTCGCTCTTGAGGCGATGTGCAACGACTTCAAACTGCAGTTGACCAAATGCGCCCAGTAGCATGATGCCGCCCGCCATCGGCCTAAAGACTTGAATCGCGCCCTCTTCACCCAGCTGCATCAGTCCCGTACGCAATTGCTTAGAACGGAGCGGATCTGCTGATTCGACTAATTTAAAAATCTCCGGCGCAAAAAAAGGCAGGCCAGTAAATTGGAGTTGCTCGCCTTCGGTCAGCGTATCGCCGAGGCGCAGTAAGCCATGATTAGGCAGGCCAATGATGTCGCCAGGGAATGCCTCATCCAAAATGTCACGGCGCTGCGATAAAAAAGACAATGCATTGTTGGTTCGCACTTCTTTGCCGTTGCGGCAAATTTTCAGACGCATGCCGCGCTGAAAGTGTCCCGAACAAATTCGTAGAAATGCAACGCGATCCCGGTGCGCCGGATCCATATTGGCCTGAATCTTAAACACCACTGCAGAAAACTTACTCTCAGACGGCTTGACTTCACGCTGAAGGGCTTTGCGGGAGCCCGGTGGCGGTGCAAGCTCAACTAAAGTGTTGAGAATTTCACGTACGCCAAAGTTATTAATCGCGGAACCGAAGAAGACGGGAGATTGCTTACCGGCTAAAAATGCCTCTAGATTAAATTCAGGCATAGCATTTCGAATCAACTCCACTTCTGCTAGCGCTTCTTTCAAATCCGATCCCAGCCGCTCTTGTAGGGCTGGGTCATGAATATCAATCAGGGTGTCAGAGCTATCGGAGACGCGATCCTCTCCTGCTTTAAAGAGACGCATCTTTGACTTAGCAATATCAATCACGCCAGCAAAGGATTTGCCCATACCCACGGGCCAGGTAAATGGCACTACTTCCATACCAAGGGCATTTTCAATTTCGTCCATGAGCTCAAGGGGTCGCTTGACTTCGCGATCCATCTTGTTAATAAAGGTAATCAGTGGCGTATTGCGGGCGCGGCACACCTCCAAGAGGCGTAAGGTCTGCGATTCCACGCCGTTGGCAGCATCAATCACCATCAGCGCCGAATCCACCGCAGTTAGAACGCGGTAGGTGTCTTCAGAAAAGTCTTGGTGACCTGGTGTATCTAACAAATTAATGATGCAATCGCGGTATTCCATTTGCATCACTGAGCTAGCAACGGAGATGCCGCGCTGTTTTTCTATTTCCATCCAGTCTGACGTGGCGTGGCGACTCGCTTTGCGGGCCTTGACGCTGCCCGCAATTTGGATCGCGCCGGCATAAAGCAATAGCTTTTCGGTCAGCGTTGTTTTGCCGGCATCTGGGTGGGAGATGATGGCAAAGCTACGGCGACGAAGGACTTCTTGGCCTGGGGATTGGGACTGCTGTGGGTCGATGGCTGTTCTACTTAAGGACTCAATTTAGTAGCAATTATAAGCGGCAGGATTTACGAATAATGCTAGAAGCGTTCTTCTGGGCGCAAAAACCGCCATTGCCCTGCTGGTAAAGGGCCCAAGGAAATACGACCCATGCGAACCCGTTTTAGACCCAAGACCTGAAGGCCAACAAGCTCACACATTCTGCGGATTTGGCGTTTGCGGCCTTCACGCAATACGAAGCGCAATTGATCTTCATTTTGCCAGCTGACTTTGGCAGGTTTAAGTTCTTGATCATCGAGGGTCAGTCCGTGCCGGAGTAAATCAAGGTCGTCAAACGAGAGTTTGCCTTCCACCCGAACTAAGTATTCTTTTTCAATGGGGCTATTTTCACCAATCAACAGTTTGGCTATGCGCCCATCTTGCGTTAGGACCAGCATGCCGCTTGAATCAATGTCCAGCCGACCAGCCGGCGCTAGACCTTTGGTGTTAAAGCGGCCGGTATGTTTGGAGTCTCCCGAAAAAAAGTTTTCGGGGGTAATCAGCGATGCTGCTGGCTGGTATTCTTGCTCGTCATCCCGATGGGAGATAAAGCCAACGGGCTTATTGAGAATGACGGTGACACGGGCCGCTTGCTGTTTCTGGGCGTCTAAGCGTAATTCAATTTTTTGGCTGCGGTATGCGCGTGAGCCCAGCTCAGACACAACCTTGCCATCCACCGTAACGAGACCTTGCTCAATATAAGAGTCAGCCTCGCGCCGCGAGCACAGGCCGAGTTCGGAAAGCAGTTTAGAGACGCGAAATTGTTCCATCACGCTATTATGAATTACGCCGAGCCTTGCTAAACTGAATTCAGAATGAATGTACCCAAAAAACAGCCTAAACCCGAGGTGGACCTAATAAAACTGCCGGGTGATCGCAAGCCGAGCTTGGATTTGCAAGCAATTATCCTGATAACCGGGTGTTGTTTGATTTGGGGCTATCAACAGATCGCCATTCAGGCGATAGCAGATGAAGTGCCCCTACTGATGCAATTAACCATTCGCTCGATTATTGCTGGTGCATGCGTATGGGTTTGGATGGCATTTAAAGGGATTAAGCCATTTCAGCCGGACCGTACATTCATGCCAGGCATGATTGCTGGCCTCCTCTTTTTCACTGAGTTCGTCTTGCTGTATTCGGCGCTCGAGTACACCAATACGTCGCGTGCCATTACCTTTTTATATTTAGCCCCGTTTATTGTGGCATTGGTGTTGCCCATCTTTATACCGGCAGAGCGTCTAAACTGGATGCAGTCGTGCGGTTTGCTCATTGCATTTGCTGGATTAGCATTCGCCTTTCACGATGGATTTTCGAGTAGCGCAGTCCACTTTTGGTTGGGCGACATTGCCGTTATTGGCGCTGCTATGGCATGGGCATTTACAACCATTGTGGTGCGCGCCACCACGCTTGGACAAATTCAGCCAGAGCGCACTCTGTTCTTTCAGTTGTTTTTCTCATCCATCGCCTTAATTGTTCTTTGCTTTGTGTATGGAATACCACTACCAGTTACGCTGTCGATCAATGCAATGGCTTCATTATTTCTCCAGTCCGTGATTATTGCGGCCGCCAGTTATTTGTTTTGGTTTTGGCTTTTACGCCACTACCTTGCAAGCAAAGTATCTGCGTTTAGTTTTCTCACGCCAATGTTTGGACTACTCTTCGGGTTTTTTCTCGGGGGCGACCCAATCAACAGCAGCCTGATTGCTGCTTTTATTTCAATTGTGCTGGGTATTTATTTGGTCAATCGCCGGCAAGGAATCTAAATCTAGATTTCAGCGAGGCTAACTCAGTACGGGCTGGCCTGGCCTTCTGGGCGGTGCTTAAAGCGCTTATGCACCCAGTAGTACTCCGCAATATGCTGGCGGACCTCGGCCTCGTAAATTGCATTCAGTCGTGCTGTATCGGCAATCGGATCATCGCTTGGAAAGCCATCAATGGGTTTACTGATTACGCAGCAATAGCGCGAACGGTCTGGTAGCAAAGTAGTGACCATCATGCACACCTCTGCTTGAGCAATTAAGGCGAGGCGAGACACAGCCGTAATGGTGTTGGTTTGAATATCAAAAAAAGGCACGAACACCGAATCCCTGAGGCCAAGATCCAAATCAGGCGCAATGATGATGAGATTGCCTTTGCGAATTTCACGAATCAGCGGTAGTAAGTTACCTTGACGATCAATGGCGTTCCCGCCAAAGCGATTACGCCATCGAATGATCCGCTCATTAAAAAAAGAATTCTTCATGCGTTGAAAAAGTCCAGATGTTCGAGGCCAGCCTCGCTTCTCTGCAAGGGCGCTAATCACAATACTGCCTTCGATGCCAGTAAAGTGCATATTGACTAGAATGCGGGGTTTTTGATCGCCCAAGTCGACGGCGGAGCGGACCTCAATCATGTTGGCTACGGCCTGCCTACTGCCCAGCCATATAACTCCACGCTCCGCAATGCTGCGACCCAATAACTTCCAGTGGTCGTTTGCGATTACATCGATTTCGGAACCGCTTAGCCGCGGAAAGCACAGCCGTAAATTAGTTTTAACAATCCGGTTGCGTTTCCCGGGTATACGCGCCGCGATTGCGCCGAGCCCGTATCCAAATAACACCACAAGGCGGTAAGGTAGAACCGACAGGAGCGCCAAAAAGCCTACGCCCAGATAATTAAGTGCCGCTTTAATCAAGACTGGCTTTGTTGTACCGAAGTAGGCTTTGGCCAGTAAGCGATTTAATGTCATCGGTCGGCCCAACCGTCATGCCAAGATCGTGCAGTCCGCCATCTTCTAGGCGGTATACCCAGCCGTGTATGGTGAGGTCTTGGCCGCGTGACCAGGCATCTTGGACGATGGTGGTTTCACATACATTGGTAACTTGTTCTATCACATTGAGTTCGCAGAGACGATCTTGGCGTTCGTGTTTAGGTAAAGCCTCACCTAAGTAGCGCTCGTGTTTTTGATGGACATCTTTCACATGCCTGAGCCAATTATCAGCCAGGCCTACACGCCTATCACCCAGGGCAGCGTGCACGCCAGAGCAGCCATAGTGACCGCAGACAATCACGTGCTTTACCTTTAAAAGGTCAATCGCAAATTGCAAAACAGAAAGGCAGTTCAGGTCAGTATGGACTACCACATTAGCGATGTTGCGATGAACAAAGAGTTCTCCGGGTAAAAGGCCAACGATGGCATTCGCAGGTACGCGGCTATCGGCACAACCGATCCATAGAAACTCAGGGGCCTGTTGTGACACGAGGCGTGTAAAAAAATCCGGATCCGCCTCAACCATCGAATTAGCCCATTCCCGATTCTTTGCAAAAAGGTGTTCCAACATATTGGCCGAATTAGGTATAGTCATGGTTTGATTTTAAAGTAGATTGATGACGCCACACTGGTTAAAACAAACGGATATCGGAATAGAGCTGAGTATCTATTGCCAGCCTGGCGCCAAAGTGAACAAAATTGTGGGCACACACGATGGCCATTTAAAGGTGTCCTTGCAGCAGCCGGCGATGGATAACCGTGCAAACGAAGCCCTGCTGCGGTGGTTATCAAAGCAGCTACGCATTCCGCAGCGGCAAATTCACCTTATCTCTGGTCAGGCCAGCAAAGTAAAGCGCATTGAGCTGTGGGCGCCTATTTCTATGGAACACGTGCTACAAAGTCTAAGGCCCTAACCCTTTACCAAAAGAGCAGCCAAAGAATGCCCAGAATCAATGCCCATTTGCCGATGTAGTAAACACTGCGCTGCTTTGCTTTAAGTTGCTTTGCCTTACTGCGTAACTGGTAAACATAAGCAAATAGAACATTAACAAAGCCGACTTGCTCTGAGTCGACGTTTTTCGATGCAGCGGCACTCATCACGTGCTTACCAAACCAACGATTAAATGCTTGCACTAGCTTGGTGTACACCGGACGTTCGATATCGCAGAATAGAACGATGCGCTGGTGATCGGTTTTATTAGCAGCGTAATGAATGTAGGTCTCGTCAAACATCACAGCTTCACCGTCTTTCCAATAGTAGCGCTCACCATCCACATCAATAAAACAGTCTGGGCTATTGGGCGTGACTAATCCTAGGTGGTAACGCAGGGAGCCGGCGTAGGGGTCGCGATGACGCACTAAGGTTGCTTCTGGCGGCAGTGATGCAAACATCGCCGCTTTAACCGACGGAATGGACTTGAGTAAGGCCACGGTTTTTGGGCACGCCGCCTCTGCAGAAGCTAAATCTTTGCCGTACCAGTAAAGATGAAAACGTTTCCAGCCGGTTCGAAAAAAAGAGTTAAAACCAATATCGTTATAACCGGTTGCAGCCGCGATGGAGCCACCCTCATTCAAGGCTAGGGCCTCAGCGCGAATTACTTCCCAGTTCTCTTGCAATTTTTTTAATTCAGGGAATTCTGTCACAGGGATGTATGCTCCCGCCTTCACTTTAGAAAAAAGATAGAGCAGGGAATTGATTGGAGCCAATAGAACAACATAATCGGTGAGTGAGCGCATGACGCTAAAGCGAACGCGGCCCCTAAAATACACATAGAGTGCAGAGCTCACAAAGATCAACAGAATGGCGTGGCGAATTTCCATAACAGCAGCATTTACTTTCAATAAAAAGAGAGTGCCGTTTAAAACAAGGCAAAATAAAGCATTACCCATTTTAAGTGAGCCAAGCGCTTTCGTGCAGCATAAATAGCAATCTCAATCGGAGTTTTCATGTCTTTGTATAAAAAATTACAACAAAGGGACCAAGATTCCCAACCAATTCGGATTGCATTAATTGGCGCGGGCAAATTTGGATCCATGTATTTATCTCAAATACCGCGGACACCGGGCATTCATTTAGTCGGGATTGCCGATCTATCGCCAGATCGGGCGCGGGCTGCTTTACGGCGCGTAGGGTGGCAGGATGATCAGTTTAAGGCGGCCTCGGTTGCTGAAGCAATGCGCAAAGGCACTACCTACATTACCAGCGACGCAAGCACCTTGATTGATGACAATGCCATTGAGCTGGTAATTGAAGCAACGGGCGTCCCCGCTGCGGGAATAGAACATGCCCTTCGCTCCATTCAGCATGGCAAGCACATCATCATGGTGAATGTCGAAGCAGACGTATTGGCAGGTCCGTATTTGGCAAAGAGAGCGGCCGAGGCTGGCGTGATTTATTCGATGGCCTCGGGAGACCAGCCGGCATTAATTGCAGAGATGGTCGATTGGGCGCGAACAATTGGCCTAGAAGTAGTGTGTGCTGGCAAAGGAACTAAATACCTTCCTGCTTACCATGCATCGACGCCTAAAACCGTATGGGGCCACTATGGATTCAGTGATGAACAAGTGGCAAGCGGTGATTTCAACGCGCAAATGTTCAATTCGTTTTTGGACGGCACCAAGTCAGCGCTGGAAATGGCTGCAGTTGCCAATGCCTGTGATTTGCAGGTTCCTGAGCATGGCTTAGGTTTTCCGGCATGCGGCGTTGATGACTTACCGGCCCTACTAAAGCCTGCTCAAGATGGCGGTCTATTGCCACGCAAGGGCATGGTTGAAGTCGTGTCTTCAGTCGAGCGAGATGGCCGTCCGGTGTTCCGTGACTTGCGCTGGGGAGTGTATGCGGTATTTCATGCGCCAAGTAGCTACGTCAGAGACTGCTTTTTACAATACGGTTTAAAGACGGATGCTTCAGGTTGGTATGCCGCCATGTATAAGCCGTATCACTTGATTGGTCTTGAGTTGGGGATTTCGGTGGCGAGTGTGGCCTTGCGCAAGGAAGCAACGGGTGCGACGGGCGCTTTTGTTGGTGATGTGCTTGCTTGCGCTAAGCGCGATTTAAAGGCAGGCGAAGTGCTGGATGGCGAAGGCGGTTTTACCGTCTATGGAAAGTTAATGCCGGCTGCCGAATCGCTGCGCAAGGGTGCATTGCCGATTGGCTTGGCGCATCACCTAACTTTACGAAACACGATTCGAGCAGGACAGATTGTGACCTGGAGCGATGTGGATTACGATGCCACTCAATCTGCGATACGCATTCGCCGACTGATGGAGGCCGAGTTTAAATAAGGCAAACCGGCTTTATTTTTTCTTGGCGTTTTCTCGTTTGATGATTTCCGCGTTGATGCGTTCGAGCGCCTTAGTATCTGGATTCTGCCAACTGCCACCAGATTGATTCACCATAAAAACAAGCGAGGCAGCAAAATCAGCGACGCTGAGGTCGGCTTTGCCGCCTTTTGCAGGCATGCCCCGGACACCAACATAACCATGGGCAGTTAATTGGACTTGGCCTTCTTTAATTAAAGGGGCCCATTTGGCTTTATCACCCACCTTTGGCGCACCAGCCACCCCCATTTGATGGCAAACGGCGCACACTTGCTTATACGTGTTTTCCCCAGTAGCGGCAGCAGCTTGCGTATAAAAAAGTAGACTAATGGAAGCGAATAGAAAGCGGAACATAAAGTAGTCTCACACAGAATGGGTCATGGGGGCATAACAATCCAGCCGCCTAAATGTAGCTTTCTTGTATGTCTTGAGCGTTATGATAGATCTAGATAGCCAGAATATGGCCATTAATTTGAGCAATGCCGCAATGCAATGACATACCTCTAGCGCTGCCATAGAGCGCAGATTTAACGCAAAATGCGATCGAGAAAATGCAATGAATGGATTTATTAAAAGCCTAATAGCCCTTATATTACTTGGACTTACGCTCATTTCAGTCTATACCTGGGTAATGCTAAGTTGGAGTTATGCCGATGGAGAGCGTGCCGGTTATGTGCAGAAATTCTCGAGCAGGGGTTACTTATGTAAGACCTGGGAGGGTGAGTTGGCGATGGTATCTATGCCAGGAACCATGTCCGAGAAATTCTTCTTTTCGGTGCGTGACGATGCTGTGGCGCAAAAAATAAACGCTAACTTAGGCAAAAAAGTAGCGCTAAAATATGAACAGCACATCGGCCTGCCAACCAGCTGTTTCGGGGAAACGGAGTACTTTGTGATTGATTTGCTCGTATTGGATCAATCCTAGTTCGAGTGCAAAAAAGAAATAGTTCAAACAACTTTATTTTTATTATTTTTTGTGTTTAAAATCATGTCAGCGCGTTGTGCGCCAACATACATACCAACAAGGAGCTTCACTTGAACAAAGCAGAACTTATCGCAGCGATTGCTGACGATGCTGAGATTTCAAAAGCCAAAGCCGAATTCGCACTGAATTCAGCAATTGAGCACATTATTAAAGCCGTTACCAAGGGTGACTCCGTTCAATTGATCGGTTTTGGTACATTCAGTTCAGGCAAGCGTGCTGCACGTATGGGCCGCAATCCGAAGACTGGCGAGCCACTCAAGATTGCTGCAGCGAAGACTGTGAAGTTTTCTGCTGGTAAAGCATTCAAAGACTCAGTCAACAAGCGCAAGAAGTAATTCGCGCAAGCTGAAACAAAAGCCCGGTTCTTCCGGGCTTTTTTATTGGCACTATTTAGCTTTGAACCAGTCGTCGGTGGCGGTGAATGCTCATCAAAATTCCCGCACCAAACCCCAAGGTGACGAGTGCAGTGCCGCCGTAGGTCATGAGCGGCAACGGTACCCCCACGACGGGCAAAATGCCGCTCACCATGCCAATATTGACAAAAGCATAGGTGAAAAAAATCATGGTGATTGCGCCGCCCAATAATCGGGTGAACATCGTCGGTGCACCAGCAGCAATCGCAAGCCCTCGTTTAACTAGGGCAAAGAACAGGCCGAGTAACAAAAGGTTGCCTAGCAATCCAAATTCTTCGGAATACACAGCAAAAACAAAATCAGTGTGTTTTTCAGGAATAAATTCCAAATGGGATTGCGTACCTTGGCCCCAGCCTTTTCCAAAAAAGCCGCCCGATCCAATTGCGATCACCGATTGAATCGTATGAAATCCTTTGCCCAGCGGATCGGAGGAAGGGTCAAGCAAGGTACAGATACGATTTTTTTGGTAACCATGCAAGAGTGGCCAAGTGACATCGCTGGCACATATACTTCCACGGAAAACAATGAGTAGCAGTACGCCGACCGCAAGCACACCAATCACGGGTAAAATCCAGCGCCACGGTAGGCCTGCAAAAATGATCACGTAGAGACCAGCAGCAAAAACCAGCAAAGCGGTGCCTAGGTCTGGCTGACGGGCAATTAAAAGAACGGGGATGGCAAGAATGATTGCAGCAACTAAGTAGTCCCAGCCATTCTGAATGCCCTCACGTCGCTGGAAGTACCATGCCAACATGAGTGGCATCGCAATCTTCATCAGTTCAGATGGCTGAATCACAATGCCCACATTGACCCAGCGTCGTGCCCCTTTCTTGACCAAGCCAAAAATAGCAACCGCAATGAGTAGCACTACGCCAATGACATAAATCCAAACGGCTGCAGTCTCAAGCCACTTGGGCGGGATATAGGAAACGACCCACATTACTAAAAAAGCTAAAACCAAATTACGAATTTGGTCTGAGAGCAATACTGGCGTATTTTGGCTAGCTGACAAGAACGTAATCGAACTCAAAATAGCAATGCCAAAAAAAATAAATCCGAGCTGCGGATCAAGCCCAGAAAAAAATTGGTAGATGCGTTTCTTTATGGCGCCCTTTTCCATTCCGGAATCTCCTTGGGCCATTTGCCATTAATATAAAAGTCGAGCGCTTTGCGCGCGATAGGCGCGGCATACTGCCCACCAAATCCTGCGTTTTCAACAATGAGGGCAATCACAATCGTCGGCTTTTCGGCGGGCGCAAAGCCAATAAAAAGCGCATGGTCACGCAAAAATTCGGGAGTACTTGCGTGGTTATATTCTTTGGAGTTCAAACTAAATACTTGTGATGTGCCTGTTTTGCCGCCACTGGTAAAAGGAGCGTCTTTAAATGATCTAGCAGAGGTGCCCATTTGATTTGTGGCCACCATGGCTTGTTTTATCACTTCAATATTTTCAGGCTTGAGGTTAATGCGATAACTTTCAGTCGGCGTAGTGAGTTTTTGTTTACGTGTGAATGGATCCTCAACTGCTTTCACCAAATGCGGCTTCATTACCACACCGTCATTGACAACATTCGCCAAGGCATGGGCTACTTGCAGTATTGAAAATGAGTTGTAGCCTTGACCAATGCCAAGGGAGATGGTTTCACCCTCAAACCACTTTTGCTGCTCCGGTTTTTTAAAGGCTGTTTTTTTCCATGCGGTTGAGGGCAAAATTCCAGTGGCCTCACCCTCAAGGTCAATGCCTGTTTTTTGACCAAAGCCCAAGGGCTTCATAAAGTCATGCATCGCATTAACGCCCATGTCCCTCGCCAGCAGGTAGTAATAGGTATCGCACGACTCCACAATGGATTTCTGCATGTCCACTATGCCATGCCCCGCTCTTTTTTCATCTCGGAAGGTGTGGGTACCTAAGGTAAAAAATCCCGGATCATTAATCGACTGAGAAGGTGTTCTCATACCGAGTTCAAGGGCGGCCAATGCCATAAATGGCTTATAGGTTGATGCAGGGGAGTAAATGCCCTTGAGTGGACGGTTATAAAGCGGCTTACTTTTTGATTCATTCAGCTCTTTCCAGGTTACTGAATCAATCCCCTCGACAAAATCATTTGGATTGAAATTGGGCTTTGATACAAATGCCA
Organism: Polynucleobacter sp.; assembly: GCA_044345935.1. Classification (GTDB taxonomy): domain Bacteria; phylum Pseudomonadota; class Gammaproteobacteria; order Burkholderiales; family Burkholderiaceae; genus Polynucleobacter. The sequence continues at coordinate 34,185 of JBIJAC010000004.1, forward strand.
GCACATCCCCAGTCGCGGGCTCGATTGCAACAAAAGCGCCGCGGAAGTTGCCATACAGCTGCTCAACGAGGTATTGCAATTTAATGTCAACCGACAGAACAACGTTCTTGCCAGGGATTGATGGAAAGCTGGAAAGCGTTCGAATCGGTCTACCACCAGCAGTAATTTCTACCTGATCGTAGCCTGGCACACCCCGAAGAACATGTTCATAGCTCTGTTCAATACCAATCTTGCCAACGTACTGAATTCCAGGCAAGAACGCGTTTTTTAATTCACTTGCATCTGCGGATTCGGTTGCATTGGTAATCTCGGATTGCATCCGTTCTTTGTCTTTTTGCGATACGCGCCCAATGTACCCAATCATGTGCGAGCCAAGTTCGTTGTACGGGTACTCTCGAAAGTTACGTGAACTGATCTCAACACCTGGAAAGCGGTAGCGGTTTGCCATAAAGCGTGCCGTCTCAACGTCATTTAGCATCGATCGCAGAGGGAATGTCCCCATATTGCGAGCATCCTCTAGAGAGCGCTTAAAGTTACGGCGATCACGCGGACTGATCGCAATAATCTCCGAAAGATCATCGATTAGTTTATCGACGCTACCCTCAATTTCGCTGACGTTGACATCTAAGGTTAGTGCAGAATAATTTCTACCGATCACAATGCCATTGCGGTCAATCAATAGGCCCCGCATTGCTGGTGCCGGCACAATTGCAATGCGATTATTTTCGGCTAAGGTGGAATATTTGCCATGGTTGATGATTTGCAGCCAAACCAAGCGACTTAACAAAACAACAAAACAAACAGTGACAAAAATAATGGCAATCCGAGTGCGATCCTGAAAGGAGGACAGGTCTGATTTTTTGAATGATGCCATTTCAATTAGCCCAGATACTAGAGTGGACGATTGGGGTCAACATCGATTGGACGCCTTTGTGGTGCAAGCAATAGCTTCGTTGCTAGTGGCCACAATGCAGCCTCAATAACGCCTTGCAGAACGCCCCCCAAGCCCCACCAGTAGAGCGATCCGGTTAATAGCCAATGGACCAGCACCGGGAAAATCGAAACCAACATAAAAATAGGTAATACATGCAGGGCCTGCGTATAAACCTGCAATGCGCTAATGCGGCGATGCCACGCCACCGCAAGATAGGCAACCAAGGCATAACTAAAAGCATGCAAACCAAGTAAATCAGAGTTATGCACGTCCATCACCAGCCCGAGGAGCGATGCCCACACTACGCCGACATAGCGGTGTTGGTGGATGTTCCAAAATACAATGCAAATGATGAGCCAGTCCGGAACCCAGGCGTGATTACCCAGCGGTAATAAATTCAGGAGTAAGGCGCAAAACAAACTGACGAAGATAAAAATTGGATTGACCGGACGCAGAATGTAGCCGCTTTGAAAATCAATCATGGCATGCCTCGCGTGCGCGTTTTGCGTCGACCCGGCGCATTTTCAGAAGTGCCTGTGCTGGGCTTAGCATCCCACTGGGGGTCATACAAAAGAGCCAGTGCCTGACGGTTTTTATTGACTCCTGCTATCGGAGTACAAAAGACGTTCGCTGTATTTTTATCAATATTGCGTTCGATGCGCGTAATCATGGCAACAGCAAAGCCGGGTGGGTAGGTTCCATCTATCCCGGATGTTAGTAATACGTCACCCACCTCGAGATCACTCGCAACCGGCAGGTAGCGCAGTTCCAATAAATTTCCACGCCCAGTACCAAACACGGCTGCACGCAGGCCATTACGAGCAACTTGCACAGGAACGGCAAAGTCTCGATCTTCCAGAAGAGAAACTTCTGCAGAGCCCGCATACAAGCGTACAACCTGACCCAGAATGCCAGAGTCGCTGGCAATGGGATTGCCCAGCCTTATGCCATCTTCTGCGCCGCTATCAATGATGACGCGTTGGGAAATTGGGTTACTTGGGTTGTAGAGAATTTCAACCGGAATCGTTTTGTAAGCAACTTCTTTTTCTAGGTTTAAAAGTTGACGTAAGTTTTGGTTTTCTACGCGCAGTAATTCGGATTGATTCGCAAGCAGCGTCAGCTCCATCTGCCGTTGCTTTAACTCAGCATTCTCATTAGCCAGGGTAGATCGTGTAGTGAGGTATGTGTCGCTTGCAGTGAATACGTTGCGTGGCAACTGCATGACATATTCCAATGGGCGCAAGCCCAGATTGATGGAATCACGCACGAGATCAATCGTCTTAAACCGGAAATCAATCAACATCAAGGCAGCACTGATGGACAGGCACACAATGAGTTTGACCAGAGCGGGTATGCCCTGCTTAAAAAGGGGTGGGGCGTTGTGTTGCAAGACCTTATCTGACTAAGGTCGACTTACTCTTGCGAGAAGACTCCACTTAGCTTGTCCATGCGTTCTAAGGCGATGCCGCAACCGCGAGCAACGCACGTTAATGGATCCTCGGCCACATGAATGGGCAAGCCCGTCTCTTCCATTAAAAGACGATCGAGGTCGCGTAAGAGTGCGCCACCGCCAGTGAGCATGACGCCGCGCTCCGCAATATCAGAGGCAAGCTCAGGCGGCGTTTGCTCCAAAGCAGCTTTGACGGCCGTCACGATTTGGTTGAGGGGGTCGGTGAGGGCCTCAAGGATTTCGTTGCTGGTTACCGTAAAACTACGTGGAATGCCTTCGGCTAAGTTGCGGCCCTTGACTTCCATCTCGCGCACTTCAGCGCCAGGGAATGCGGAGCCGATGGTTTTCTTGATGAGCTCAGCAGTTTGCTCGCCAATCAGCATGCCATAGTTACGACGAATGTAATTGGTAATGGCTTCGTCAAACTTATCGCCGCCGACGCGGACAGAGCCTTTATAAACAGTGCCGCCCAGTGACATCACACCCACTTCAGTTGTGCCGCCGCCGATATCGACCACCATCGAACCAGCCGCTTCCGATACGGGTAGTCCAGAACCAATCGCCGCAGCCATTGGCTCTTCAATCAAAAATACTTGCGATGCGCCCGCACCCAAAGCAGATTCGCGAATAGCGCGCCGCTCGACTTGGGTTGAGCCGCAAGGTACGCAAATGATGATGCGCGGACTTGGGCGCAGCAATTTGCTTTCATGCACCATCTTGATGAACTGCTTGAGCATCTGCTCAGTAATCGTGAAGTCGGCAATAACGCCATCTTTCATGGGGCGAATGGCTTCAATATTGCCCGGAACGCGCCCAAGCATGGCTTTGGCTTCGGTGCCCACTGCCAAAATGGTTTTTTTGCCATTTGGACCGCCTTCTTGTCGAATTGCAACCACCGATGGCTCATCAAGCACAATACCCCGGTCACGCATGTAAATTAGGGTGTTGGCAGTACCTAGGTCAATTGCTAGGTCGTTCGAGAAATAGTTGCGAAAAAAACCAAACATAATGGAAGTGGGAAAATAGTAGAGTTAATGAAATTAGAGATCAATGATACCCTAGCGCCCCATGAAACTTGACGATGTTCAGCGCATAGCGCACCTCTCCCGCCTTGAGTTAAGCCAAGCAGAAGCCGAGCTTGTTTTGCCCCAATTGCAGGCTATTTTTTCCTTAGTGGAGGAGATGCAGGCGGTCGATACCAGCAATTTCGCCCCTTTGGCGCACCCGATTCTATTTTTACGTGATTTAGCGCAGCCACTTCGCCCAGACCAAGTTACCGAGCAAAACAACCGAGAGCAGAATATGCAGTCTGCCCCGGCCCAGCAAAATGGCTATTTTTTGGTGCCGAGGGTGATTGAATGAGTTGGCATCTGTCTTCAGTAGCCATGCTGGCTAAGGCTCTAGAGGCTAAAACAGTCTCAAGTACTGAATTAGCAAGCCATTTTTTATCCCGCATTCAGGCGGGCACTCGGTGGAATGCCTTTCTGGACGTCAACCCAGACTTAACGTTGGAGCAGGCTGCAGGTGCCGACCGCATTCGGGCAGCAGGCAAGGCCGGGAAATTGACCGGTATCCCTCTGGCTCACAAGGATGTATTTGTCACGCGCGGCTGGAAATCAACTGCTGCTTCAAAGATGCTGCTCGGCTACCAAAGTCCATTTGATGCGGCAGTCGTCGAGCGACTGGGCATACCCAGCGAGCAAAATCCAGGCGGTGCTGGCATGGTTTGTTTGGGTAAAGCCAATATGGATGAGTTTGCGATGGGCTCCTCCAATGAAAATTCCGCCTTTGGTCCGGTCCTTAACCCATGGAACCCAGCATGTGTGGCTGGCGGCTCATCTGGCGGCTCTGCCGCCGCGGTCGCTGCTGGCTTAGCTCCAATTGCAACCGGTACCGATACCGGTGGTTCGATACGTCAGCCGGCGGCCCTATGTGGCCTTACCGGGATTAAGCCCAGCTATGGGCGGGTATCCCGCTACGGCATGATTGCTTACGCCTCATCCTTGGATCAGGCGGGCCCCATTGGTAAAACCGCCGAAGACTGCGCCCTATTGCTAAGCGCAATGTCCCACCATGATCCACGGGATTCAACATCCTTGGCCGATTCGGGCGAGGACTATGCTCGGTATCTAAATGCAGTATGGGATACCGGTACCGCAGCAAAGCCTTTAGCTGGATTGCGCGTGGGCTTACCAATCGAATTTTTCTCCGAAGGTTTGGCAGATGGCGTTGCAAAGTCAGTACGCGAGGGCGCAAATCAATTGCAGGCCCTGGGCGCGACCTTGGTTGAAGTGAGTCTGCCAAAAACAAAACTCTCGATACCGGTTTATTACGTGCTTGCCCCAGCCGAGGCATCGAGTAATTTAAGTCGTTTTGACGGCGTACGCTATGGCCATCGCACCAATGAATACCGTGATTTATCCGAGATGTATAAAAAGTCACGGACCGAAGGATTTGGTCCTGAAGTCAAGCGCCGCATCTTAATTGGCAGTTATGTTTTGTCGCACGGTTACTACGACGCTTATTACTTACAAGCCCAGCGCATTCGCCGCATCATCGCTGCCGATTTTCAAACCGCGTTTGGCAAGTGTGACCTGATTCTGGGGCCTGTCACGCCAGATGTTGCTTGGAAGTTTGGTGAAAAATCAAAGGATCCGCTGCAAATGTACCTGGCCGATATTTATACCCTGTCCACTAATCTGGCCGGTTTGCCAGCGATGAGTGTGCCGTGTGGATTTAGTCAAGATTTGCCGATTGGCATGCAGCTCATCGGAAATTATTTTTCAGAAGCACGGCTATTGCAAGTAGCGCATCAGTTTCAGCAGGCCACTGATTGGCACCTGCGCCAACCGAGCGAGGTGCTGTAATGCAGTGGGAGGTTGTGATTGGTCTGGAGACGCATACCCAACTGCGCACTGCATCGAAAATTTTCAGTGGCGCAAGCACGCAGTTTGGTGCGGACGTCAACACCCAAGCATGTCCTGTTGACTTGGCTTTGCCCGGGGTGCTGCCGGTCTTAAATCGCCAAGCGGTCGAGCATGCCATTCGCTTTGGTTTGGCAATCGACGCGGCAATTGCACCGGTCAGTATTTTTGCGCGAAAAAATTATTTTTATCCCGATCTTCCAAAGGGCTACCAAATTAGCCAGTATGAAATTCCAGTCGTCTTGGGCGGTCACCTCGAAATCGTCGTTGGGGACACCACGAAAGTCATTGAGTTAACGCGCGCCCATTTGGAAGAAGACGCTGGTAAATCAGTGCATGAGGATTTTATTGGCCCACATGGTGAGCCATCGAGTGGCATTGATTTAAATCGCGCTGGCACACCGCTTTTGGAAATTGTGACCGAGCCGGTCATGCGCAGCGCTGCTGAGGCAGTAGCGTATGCAAAGACCCTCCATAGCCTGGTGGTTTGGCTTGGGGTATGCGATGGCAATATGCAAGAGGGCTCGTTTCGGTGCGATGCCAACGTATCAGTCCGCCCCCTGGGTCAGGAAGAGTTTGGCACCCGTTGTGAGATTAAGAACTTGAACTCATTCCGCTTCTTAGAAGAGGCTATTCAGTACGAAATCCGTCGGCAGATTGAGTTAATCGAAGATGGCGGAACGGTGGTGCAAGAAACCCGTTTATATGATCCGGATAAGCAAGAAACGCGCAGCATGCGCAGCAAAGAAGACGCGCAAGATTACCGCTATTTCCCAGACCCCGATTTGTTGCCGCTCGTGATTGATGAAGCCTGGATTGAGTCCATTCGTTCTACTATGCCAGCCTTGCCAGCGCAGCTGAAACAGCAGTGGCAAGATGCATTTGGTTTGAGCCTCTACGATGCTGAGTTATTAACGCAAGATCGTGCTACAGCAGCGCTCTTCGAAGAGTTGCTGTTGATACTGGGCAAGCCCTTAGCAAAGGCAGTGGCCAACTGGATGACGGGCGACTTTGCCTCGACCTTAAATCGGGCTGGCATGACGGCAGCCGACTCCCCTTTAAATGCATCGCATCTAGCCCCACTACTTAGTCGTGTGGCCGACGGAACCATCTCCAATAAGATTGCGAAAGATATTTTTGCGGACTTATGGAAAGAAGCCCTAGAGGGTCAGCTCAAGAGCACAGTGGATTCGATTATCGAGTCAAAGGGCCTAAAGCAAATTAGCGATAGTGGCGAGCTAGGCGCTCTGATTGATCAAGTCATGCAGGCCAACAGCGCATTTGTTGATGAGTTTCGTGCGGGCAAGGAAAAAGCATTTAATGCGCTGGTCGGGCAGGTGATGAAGGCGTCGCAAGGCAAGGCAAATCCCCAGCAAGTGAATGCCTTGCTGCGTAAAAAATTGAGCTAGGAATAAGCATGAGTGAAATGGATTCAACCCAATCAGAACAGGAGGCACTAGTAGCCGAATGGTTACGCGCGACCCCTGGGTTCTTTGAGCGCTATGCCGAGCTACTAAATGATATCCGCTTAAAGCACCCACACGAAGACCGCGCGATCTCCTTACAAGAGCGGCAAATGTCCTTGTTGCGCAATCAAAATACAGAACTCAATCGGCGCCTCAGCGAGATGCTGCATTTTGGTAGTCGCAATGATAAAACCCAACAAGGCTTGGTGGCCTGGTTGCTGATGCTCATGAATGCAAGCAATCAAGCGGATGTAGAGCATGCGGTTACAGCCGGTCTTGCGGCGGTATTTGAAGTGGATGCCGTGCGCATTCTGAGTCCGGATACAGCCTATGCCCCCTGGGTGGCAAAGCCCTTATGCGGCCCGCTTGCCGAGTTATCACAATCCAGCATCGATTTACTCTCGCAGTCCGTTCCATTGGATAGCGCATGGCAAAGCATGGTGGCCATTGGCCTGCCCTTGCAGGGTCATCCGCCTGCTGTGCTGCTGCTAGCAAGCCACGATGCCACTCGTTTTACTGTGGATATGGGCGCGTTTTATCTGCAGCAGATTGCGCAGCTCACTGCAGCCGCCCTAGACCGAGTTGGAGCCTATGAAGCCCCCCTCGGCTGAACTAGACCCCCAAGTGCAAGCATATTTGCACGAGCTGCATGTATTGCGGCAACTTTCGCCGCACACCATTAAGGCCTATCAGGCTGATTTATCCGAGTTACAACAGTCTGCTCAAGAAGACAATTTAGATTTAACTGCGGTTACCAATGGACACGTTCGGCGCTGGGCAGGGCGCCTGCACGCCAAAGGCAAATCACCCAGAACGATTGCGCGTACCTTGTCGGCGTGGCGGGGTTGGTACGATTGGCTATCTCAAAAGCAGGATCAGCCCACTTTAAAAGCAAATCCGGTGGACGATGTAAAGGCGCCCAAGCGGTCGCGGGCGCTACCCAAAGCCTTGTCCGTTGAGCAAGCGCTGGCATTAATCAATCAAGCGATCGTCGAGGCCAAGGCTAATCCAGGCCTAGAAACAGTCCGCGATGCCGCCATCATTGAGTTGCTGTATTCATCGGGTTTGCGCTTATCGGAGCTGTTAGGAATTGACGCAGCCCCCAGTCAGGATCGTGCATACGAGTCTGCCGGCTGGTTGGATTGGGATGCTGCCGAGGTGACGGTCCTAGGTAAAGGGGGCAAGCGCAGGAGCGTTCCAGTTGGAACGGCTGCGATGACCTCGCTGAGGGCATGGTTAGAGATGCGAGAGCAAGTGCGCCCTACTCAGGCTTCGCCCGCACTGTTTTTAAGTGGCAGCAATACACGTCTATCGCCCAGAACCGTTCAGGCACGCTTGCGCAGCTTAGCGATCCGTGCCGGCTTACCAACCCATGTCCACCCGCACATGATGCGGCATAGCTTTGCTAGCCACGTTCTGCAGTCATCCCATGATTTAAGGGCGGTTCAGGAAATGCTGGGGCATGCCAGCATTGCTAGTACCCAAATTTATACCGCCTTGGATTTTCAGCACCTCGCGCAAGCCTATGATTTAGCTCATCCTCGCGCGAAAGCGGGGCGGGCAAAGTAAATCCAAGCCAAGAGACTCGCGGAACTCGGTAAGATGACGGGTTAGTCACTATTCACTTACGCAAATCCATTTTCTACAACGGCATCCGACATAGCGAAAGCAACACGATCATGGCATTAATTCCCGTCACCATTCTGACCGGCTTCCTCGGAAGCGGCAAAACCACTCTGTTAAAGCATATCTTGACGGCACAACACGGCAAAAAAATTGCGGTGATTGAAAACGAATTTGGCGAAGAGAATATCGATAACGATATCTTGGTCCAAGAAAGCCAAGAACAAATTGTGCAAATGAGCAATGGCTGCATTTGCTGCACGATTCGGGGCGATTTAGTAGAGGCCCTGAATCAGCTTTGGAAACAGAGGCGCGACAAGAAAATTCAGTTTGAGCGGGTTGTGATTGAAACTACCGGGGTTGCTAATCCAGGCCCAGTAGCCCAAACCTTCTTTATGGACGACGACGTAGCGGATCACTATGTACTCGATGCGATTGTTACGCTGGTGGATGCCAAGCATGGTCAGCAGCAACTCAGCGAGCACGAGGAGGCGCAGCGTCAAGTTGGCTTTGCCGACCAAATTTTTATTACTAAGACGGATCTCGTAACGGATGCCGAAGTCGCGGCACTGCGCGCACGACTGATGCACATGAACCCCCGCGCGCCAATTAAGGCGATTACCAAGGGGGTGGTGCCACTCAATGAAGTCCTCGACCTGAAGGGGTTCAATCTCAATGCCAAGTTAGACATTGACCCCCACTTTTTGGAGCAGGAAGACCACAATCACGACGATTGCGGACATGACCATAGCCACGACCATGATCACGCCACCTGCGGCCACGACCACAGCCACGATGCACACCAACACCATGGGCACCATGGCCATACAGACCGCATTCAGTCATTTGTATTTAGGAGCGATCGCCCTTTTGACCACAATAAATTAGAAGACTTCTTAGGGGGTATTTTGGAGGTCTTTGGTGAGAAGATGCTGCGCTACAAAGGGGTTCTGTACGTGAAAGGCAGCAAGCGAAAAGTGGTGTTTCAGGGGGTGCATCAAATGATGGGCAGTGATATGGCCGGTCTTTGGGGCGCGGAGCCCAAGCAGACCCGTATGGTCTTTATTGGCATTGATTTACCCAAAGATACCCTAATGGCTGGACTGGAAGGGTGTTTGGCGTAGTACAATCCGCCGCCACAGGGCAGATTGCGCTGGTGTAACAAATTGGCAGTAAAAGAGCAGTGAATAGCAGCAAAACTTTGGCAGAATGGGGCAATAGTGCTCCAAATCCATGGAAAGAATGACATGACGGTAAAAACACCCAGCTCGAAGAGCCCTAAGGCAGCAGTGGGCGCTAGCACGAAAACTGCTGGCAAAGCGACGGCATCCTCAAAAGCGGTTCCTGTGACCGACGCAGAATTACTCAAAATGTCTGAAAAAGACTATATGAGTAAGGCCCAGCTCGCATTCTTTCGCTTAAAGTTAGTGACCTTGAAAGACGATTTACTCAAGAACGCTTCAGAAACAACCGAGCACTTGCGTGAAAATATTTTGGTTCCAGATCCAGCCGATCGCGCAACGATTGAAGAAGAGCATGCACTGGAACTGCGCACCCGCGATCGTGAGCGCAAGTTGCTCAAAAAAGTCGAGCAAGCATTGGCCCGTATTGAATCCGGTGAATACGGTTGGTGCGAAGAGACCGGTGAGCCGATTGGCCTATCCCGCTTAATCGCACGCCCTACTGCCAACTTATCGCTTGAGGCCCAAGAGCGCCGTGAGCTGCGTCAAAAATTATTCGGCGATTAACGTTTACTAACACCAACAGCACTCTCATTTCGGAATGACTAAACCAATGCCAACGATTGCGGATATTTCCCCCTTATTGAAAGCGGAAATATTGGCAGAAGCGCTGCCGTATATCCGTCAGTACCACGGTAAGACCATCGTAATTAAATACGGCGGTAACGCCATGGTGGAAGAGCGGCTCAAAGAAAGTTTTGCGCGCGACGTGATCTTGCTGAAGCTCGTTGGCATGAATCCAGTCGTCGTCCATGGCGGCGGGCCACAGATTGATGAGGCGCTAAAAAAGATTGGCAAGACGGGTACCTTTATTCAAGGCATGCGCGTGACCGATGAAGAAACCATGGAAGTGGTGGAGTGGGTTCTGGGCGGCGAAGTGCAGCAAGACATTGTGATGTTGATTAATCACTTTGGCGGCCAGGCCGTCGGCTTAACCGGCAAGGATGGAGGCTTGATTCATGCGCGCAAGATGTTAGTCGCTGACGAAAAAAACCCAGGGGCGACCATCGATCTCGGTTTTGTGGGCGAAATCGAAGCCATCAATCCTGCCGTTGTAAAGGCACTGCAAGACGATGCCTTCATTCCAGTGATATCGCCGATTGGTTTTAGTGCGCAAGGTCAGGCATTCAACATCAATGCCGATCTAGTGGCTGGCAAAATGGCAGAAATACTAGGTGCCGAAAAGCTGGTGATGATGACCAACATTCCTGGGGTAATGGATAAAAGCGGTAATTTATTAACCGATTTGACTGCCCGTGAAATCGATGCATTGTTTGCTGATGGGACGATTTCAGGTGGAATGCTGCCTAAAATTTCATCGGCTTTGGATGCCGCCAAGAGCGGCGTGAACTCAGTACATATTATTGATGGCCGAATCGAGCACTCCCTCCTCTTGGAAATTCTGACCGAGCAGGCGTTCGGAACAATGATTCGTTCCAGGTAAGTGGTACATTAAATAGTCATGAGCACAAAACCACCCAACGACGATGTGAGCGCAGAAGCGCCAGCAGAAGAAAAGACGCGCAAGCGTCCGCGTCCGGGCGAGCGCCGTTTGCAGATCTTGCAAGTACTAGCGGAGATGCTGCAAAACCCACGGGGTGAGCGTGTAACCACAGCTGCATTAGCAGCCAAAATTGATGTTTCTGAGGCTGCGCTTTATCGCCACTTTGCAAGCAAGGCGCAGATGTTTGAGGGCCTCATCGCCTTTATCGAGCAGACCGTGTTTGGTTTAATTAACCAAATTAATCAAAAAGAAGAGTCAGGCTTGGCACAGACCCGCGGCATTTTGCAAATGCTCTTGGTATTCGCTGAAAAAAACCCAGGTATGACGCGGGTGTTATTGGGAGATGCCTTGCTGCAAGAGGATGATCGCCTGCAGGATCGTATTTCTCAAGTGCTCGACCGAGTAGAGGCATCCCTAAAGCAATCCTTGCGTATAAGCCAGTCGCAAAGCGGCGGAAGTACTGGCCAAGATGACGTTGCTATTCGTGCTGCGCTATTAATGAGCTTTGTGCTCGGCCGCTGGCATCGTTTTGCCCGAAGCGGTTTTAAAAAGTTGCCAACCGAGGCATCCGAGATTAGCCTTCGTATCTTGCTTGCAGAATGAGTGATCTCCATCTCTCACGAAATACCATCCATTTTGCAGAATCACTTCCCTTACAAAGTGGAGCGGTTCTCAGTAATTACAACTTAGTTATTGAAACCTACGGCAAGCTCAATAGCGATAAGAGCAATGCCATTTTGATTTGCCATGCCCTCAATGCATCGCATCACGTAGCTGGGCCCGATCCAGATAAGCCATCCGATATCGGCTGGTGGGACAATATGATTGGGCCAGGTAAGCCAGTTGATACCAATCGATTTTTTGTGATTGGCGTTAATAATTTGGGCTCCTGCTTTGGCTCTACAGGACCCATGAGCCTGAACCCCGAAACCAACAAGCCTTATGGGGCTGATTTCCCGGTAGTGACAGTGGAAGATTGGGTCAATACGCAAGCAAGACTGGCGGATAAATTAGGCATTCGCCGTTTTGCTGCCGTCATGGGCGGCAGCTTAGGCGGTATGCAGGCAATGGCATGGGCGATTCAGTTTCCCAAGCGCCTCGCACACTGCATCGTGATTGCATCGACACCCAAGCTAAGCGCCCAGAATATTGCCTTTAATGAAGTGGCCCGCAATGCCATTTTGTCGGATCCCGATTTCCATGGCGGCAACTACTACGCCCATGGTGTAGTGCCAAAAAGTGGTTTACGCTTAGCCCGCATGGTTGGCCACATTACCTATTTGTCGGACGACGACATGGCTGAAAAGTTTGGACGGGAGTTACAGCGCCCCGCTGGCGCATCCGATGAGTACCGCTTTAGTTTTGATGTGGAGTTTGAGGTTGAGAGTTACTTGCGGTATCAAGGCGATAAGTTCTCAACTTACTTTGATGCCAACACCTACCTTCTGATCACACGTGCCCTCGATTATTTTGATCCTGCGCGGCGCCATGGCGGCAGCCTAAGCCGTGCCTTGGCCGAAGTGCAAGCCCAGTTTCTGATCATTAGTTTTGCAACCGATTGGCGCTTTCCGCCCAATCGCAGCAGGGAAATTGTCGAGGCTTTGCTCAGCAATAAGCGTGAGGTCTCTTATGCTGAGATTGATGCGCCGCATGGCCACGATGCATTTCTACTGGATGACCCGCGGTACCACAATCTAGTGCGGGCATACTTTGAAAAAATTGCTGAGGCCTTGCTATGATGCGCGCTGATTTTGCCGCGATTGCCAATTGGGTTGCGCCGCAAAGCCAAGTACTTGACTTGGGTTGTGGGGATGGAAGTTTTCTAGCCTTTTTACAAACCCAAAAACCAGTGCATGCCTACGGCGTTGAGATTGATGATCAGAGGGTATTGGCTTGCGTAGAAAAAGGCCTCAATGTCATTCAGCAAGACCTAGAAGGAGGCCTTGCCCTCTTTGAAGATAAAAGTTTTGATACGGTTGTTCTATCGCAAACCGTACAAACGATTCACCAGACCGAGAAAATTCTCTCGGAGATTGTTCGCGTCGGAAAAGAGTGCGTCATCTCCTTCCCTAACTTCGGCCATTGGTCGCATCGCCTCGCCGTTGCGATGGGTCACATGCCGGTATCCAAGTCGCTGCCTTACGCTTGGTTTGACACCCCCAATGTGCGCGTTCTAACCATTGCGGACTTTGAGGGGCTGGCACACCAACTGGGATTGGATATTTTGGATCGCGTCGTCTTGCACGAAGGTCGGCCAATCACATGGGCTGCCAATCTATTGGGTAGCTTAGCCATTTATCGCATACGTGGCGCTTAATTCAATTCGTTCTTGGGCAAGTGATTTTCGGGTTTACCTAGAATGGCCTTGCCTGCGCATGCTGTTCTTGGGTTTTTCCGCAGGGCTTCCGCTTTTACTGATTCTAGGCACCCTGAGTTTTTGGCTACGAGAGGCTGGCATTGATCGCAGCACCATTGGTTACCTCACTTGGATCGGCCTGATTTATGCGGGCAAGTGGCTGTGGGCGCCTTTAGTGGATCGGCTGCCCATTCCGTTTTTAGGTCGACTACTGGGGCGGCGTCGCAGTTGGTTGATTTGTGCGCAAGCCATTATTGTTCTGGGCTTATTGGGTATGGCTAGCCTAGACCCCAAGGTCGCGATTACTCCGGTGGTGTGGTGTGCATTGCTGGTGGCGTTTGGCTCGGCGACGCAAGACATTGCACTCGATGCATTTCGGATTGAGTCGGCCGATAGTGATCGACAGGCTGCGCTGGCCGCAACCTATCAAACCGGATATCGCCTTGCCTTGATTTGGTCAGGCGCAGGGGTGCTGTGGTTAGCGGCGCGCGTTGAGACAGGTGCGGGCTACGATGCCAGTGCGTGGCAATTTGCTTATGTGGTAATGGCCTGTTCGATTGCCGTTGGTGTCATTACAACCCTTTTGAGTAAGGAACCCGCACGCATCGAGTTGGCCAAGGCCCGCAATGCAAAAGCATGGCTGCATCAAACACTCATTGAACCTTTTTCTGAATTCATTACCCGCTATGGATGGCATGCGATTGCCATCCTAGGGCTGATCGCGATCTACCGAATTAGTGACATTGTGATGGGGATTATGGCGAATCCATTTTATGTTGACATGGGCTATACCAAAGATGAGGTGGCCGCGGTCAGTAAAGTATTTGGAGTCATCATGACTTTGCTCGGTGCCTTTATTGGGGGCGTATTGGCCTTGCGGTTTGGTGTCATGCGCATTTTATTTTTGGGAGCGGCTTTATCTGCCGTCAGCAATCTCCTCTTTGCTTGGCTGGCAACCCAAGGCCATGACTTGACTGGATTAGTCTGGGTTATTTCTGCAGATAATCTGAGCTCTGGAATTGCGACTGCAGCCTTTATTGCTTTTTTATCGTCATTGACGAACATTCAGTATTCGGCGACGCAATACGCTTTGTTTAGCTCCATGATGTTATTGGCGCCGAAGTGGCTGGCTGGATTTTCGGGCGTATTTGTGGACGCCTTTGGATATCAGGCCTTTTTTATCAGTACAGCCATTATTGGTGTGCCGGTACTGTTACTGATCTGGGTAGTGATTCATTTCAATTTAGTGCAGTTCAAAAAACCGGAATCGGCATCGATCCCCATCGACTAAATCGACCAGTCGTAGTCCACGACTAAGGGCGCATGATCGGAGAAGCGCGCTTGCTTGTAGATTGAAGTGGTTTTGGCTGAGCCTGCAATCTTCGCAGTCGCAATCTGGTAGTCAATCCGCCACCCGACGTTCTTGGCATAAGCTTGACCGCGTTGACTCCACCAGGTGTAGCACGCATCGGTTGTCTCGGGCTCGAGTTTGCGATAGACATCAACATAGCCAATCTCACTAAAGAGGCGTGTTAACCAGGCGCGCTCCTCTGGTAAAAATCCGGAATTCTTGAGATTGCCTTTCCAATTCTTTAAATCCACTTCATGGTGCGCAATATTGACATCCCCGCATAGAACGATTTCACGGCCGCTGCGCTTGAGTTCAATCAGGTGAGGCATAAATGCCTCAAGATAGCGAAACTTGGCCTCCTGGCGCTCCGGCGAGCTTGAGCCTGATGGCATGTAAACCGAGATAACCGAGAGACCCTTAAAGCGGGCTTCAACGTATCGCCCCTCAGCATCAAATTCAGGATTTCCAAAGCCGTAAATGATGTCATCGGGTTGATGGGGGGTATAGATGCCGCAGCCGCTATAGCCTTTTTTCTCGGCACAGTGAAAGAAGCCCAGTAATCCGTCTGGGCGCATCATGGCCTCATCCAGATCTGCCTCTTGAGCCTTGAGTTCTTGCATGCAAATAAAGTCAGCCTTTTGCTGAACTGCCCACGGAATAAAGCCTTTTTTGGCTGCTGAACGGATACCGTTGAGGTTCGCTGAAATGATGCGTAACATGGAGGCCTATGAACTCTAAAAATGTAAATCAATTCGACTTTATCCGCTTTGCCCTAGAGGCTCACGTTTTATCGTTTGGGGATTTTAAAACCAAAGCCGGTCGTCAATCTCCTTATTTTTTTAATGCGGGCGGTTTTAGTGATGGCGCTTTACTCGGGGCCTTGGGAAAGTATTACGCCAATGCCTTACTCGAATCCGGTGTTGCGTTCGATATGCTGTATGGCCCCGCTTATAAAGGCATCACCTTGGCTGCCGCAACCGCCATTGCTTTAGCCCATCAGAATAAAAATGTAGCGTTTGCCTACAACCGCAAAGAAGCAAAAGACCATGGCGAGGGCGGCACATTGGTTGGCGCCCCGGTGAAGGGTAAGGTAGTCATTATTGACGATGTGATTTCAGCGGGCACATCCGTGCGGGAGTCAGTCGAATTGATTCAGGCTGCCGGGGCAGAGCCCGCAGCCGTTTTAATTGCCCTGGACCGAATGGAGCGCTCCGGCAACGCAGTCGATATTGGTAGCCACTCTGCGGTGCAGAGTGTTGAGGAGGAGTTTGGTATCCCGGTGATTGCGATTGCCAATTTAGGCAGTGTGATGGACTACCTTAATGCATCTAAGGACCCGGCTTTACAGCAATACCTTCCAGCGGTGACAGCCTATCGCAAGCAATACGGGATTAAGGCAGAGTAAATTCACCTTCAAAGACGGTCGTGGCTGGTCCGGTCATGATGACCGATTGCGCGACACCGTCGCGAACTCCGGGCCACGCTATGCTTAGCTCTCCTCCGCGCGTCTGAACGCGTACCGGCGAGTCAAGCAAGCCCCTACGAATGCCCGACACCACTGCAGCGCATGCGCCGGTACCGCATGCTAAAGTTTCTCCCGCACCACGCTCATAGACACGCAGCTTGATGGCATTGCGATTCAACACTTGCATGTAGCCGGCATTCACGCGTTTTGGAAAGGCAGGATGGCTTTCGATGCGCGGGCCCTCTTGGGCGACGGGCGCGCTATCCACATCGATCACAACTTGAACGGCGTGGGGATTGCCCATGGACAGTACGCCAATCCAATCGTCATGCCCGCCTGGATTTGAACCAATGGGTAGGGCGTAGAGGGCTTCATGAAACTCTATTTTGCTCGCTAAATTATCGGCTAGAAATGGAATGCGCTCGTGTTCAAAGATGGGCGCACCCATGTCAACCTGTACTTGGCCATCTGGCAGAGACTCGAGCGTCAAGACCATATGTGCAACTTCCACCCGCAGTGGATTTTTGCTCGATAGTTTTTTATCCAATACATAGCGTACAAAACAGCGCGAACCATTGCCGCACTGCTCGACTTCGCCGCCATCCGCATTAAAAATGCGATACCGAAAATCAGCATCAGACCGAGTTGCTTTTTCAATCAACAGAATTTGATCTGCACCAATGCCGAATTGGCGATGGGCTAACTGACGCCACTCCGCTTTAGTAATGGTGCTTAGATCCTGATCGATGCCATTGAGCACAATAAAGTCATTGCCTGCCCCATGCATTTTGGTAAAGCGCAGTGTGCGTTTCAAGTTAGTACTCAAGGGGTGTTCCGTTCTGGATAGTCAATTAATACAAGCTGGCTTCGCCAGGCGGGCGATGCTTAAAGCGTTTATGTACCCAATAGTACTCTGCAGGCCTTTCGCGAACAAGGGCTTCAATGCATTGGTTGAGGCGGGCAGCATCGTTGCTTGGATTATCGCTTGGGAAGTTTTCCAGTGGCGCACTGATGCGGCAAACATAGCCGCTGCGATTGGCATTTAAGGTGGTCGTCATTAAGCATACCTCTGCACCGCTCAATAAGGCCAGGCGTGATACCGAAGTAATGGTGCTAGTTTGAATGCCAAAAAAGGGAACAAATACCGAATCGCGCGGACCCAGATCAATGTCTGGTGCAATGAAGATGAAATTCCCCGTTTGAATTTCTCGAATCAGGTCGCGCAGGCGGCTTTGCCGCTCAATCGACTTGCCACCAAAACGATTGCGCCACTCAATCATCTTTTGATTAAAAAAGGGGTTCTTCATCTTTTGGTAAAGGCCGGCGCCGCCCATCCAACCCCGTTCTTTGGCCGTGACGGAGAGGGCCATGAAACCCCCTTCTAGGCCAACAAAATGCGGATTGATTAATAGCCTTGGCTTGCGATCACCTAGCGGTATTGCGGACTCAATTTCGACCATCGCTTGAATTTGCTCGCCAGTACCGAGCCAAATCCGGCTACGTTCAATCACGCTGCGGCCAAATAACTTCCAGTGCTCGAGTGCAAGGGCGTTGATTTCAGATTCGGATAAAGACGGAAAGCAAAGTCGCAGATTCGTTTTGACGACGTGCGCACGCTCGTTCGGAATATGTGCTGCCAACCAGCCCAAGCCATAGCCAAAGGGAACAATGATGGCATAGGGCAAAAAGGCAAACAAGCGCAAGAGGCTGAGCGCTAAAAAATTAAAGATGGTTTGGGGCCAGGTCATCTTGAATTCAATTCATTGTGGTGGTGGCTCTGCCCCAAGCGGGTGTTTAAAGCGGTTGTAGGCCCAGATAAACTGCTCTGGTGCAATCAAGATGGCTGCCTCGATCGCTGCGTTCAGCTCGTTACAAGATATCGCTGGATCTTCCGAGAATGCATTCAGGCGGGTTGCATGCATTAGCCAGCCTTGGCCAAGCCCTTTGCGTTTAGCGGTAAACATCACGACAGGAGTATTACGCCGATTGGCTAGGCGCGCAGGCAGAGTGGTCGTATAGGCTGGACGACCAAAAAAAAGGGCCCACCTTCCATCCCCACCGCTGGGCACTTGGTCTGGCAGAATTGCAATGGCCTCACCCCGCATCAGCGCGCGGGTCATTTCACGCACCCCTTGTAGATTGGTCGGTACAAAATGCATATTGGGATAGGCTCTGCCATCCTCGATGACGGCATTAAGCCAGTCTTGCCGTGCTGGCCGATACAAGATGGTGGCTGGAAAGTGCTGTGCGAGTACTCGGGGGATGATTTCAAAGCCGCCTAAATGGGGTGTCAGCATCACTAGGCCATGCCCTTCATTGATTGCGGCCTCAACTAACTCCCAGTTGCTAATTTCGGTCAAAGACAGGGCTTTCTTTGGATTGCGCCAAATCCATAAGCTATCTGAAAAGAGCATTCCTGAGGCGCAGGCCGCCGACCAAATGCTAGCCGGGAAGTGATTTTGCGTCGCAGCAGAAAGGTAATGTTGCTTAAATAGGCTGCGATAGTGCCGAGATCCAATAAATGCCAGTAAACCCAGTGCTCCCCCAATAGCCTGCGCAAAGCCAAGCGGCATCGCTGCAATGGTCTGGAGCATGAGCTTAAATAAAAGGGTGCGCACCCCGCCATCATATTCAATCCCCTAACCGATTGGGCTAATTCTGAATTTTGCCCAATTCATGAAGTTCGGATAAAATCCTTAGATCGCCGAGTTAAGACAACTTGCGGGGCGATTAAAAATTCTGCTAAAGCGTCGCCGTTGTGGTTCCTGGCACGTCGAGTTGTCCTACTGACCGTGTCATTTTTTAAAGGAAAAACGCAATGGCAAATGATTATTTCTTCACCTCAGAATCGGTTTCTGAAGGCCACCCCGATAAAGTTTCAGACCAAATCTCCGATGCGATTTTGGACGCGATTTTGGCCCAAGATCCAAAGGCCCGCGTTGCGGCAGAAACGCTTTGCAACACCGGTTTAGTCGTGCTTGCGGGGGAGATTACGACTCACGCCAACGTCGATTACATCCAAGTCGCACGCAATACCTTGCGTGAAATCGGCTACGACAACACTGCTTACGGTATCGACTACAAAGGCTGCGCCGTCTTGGTGGCCTACGACAAGCAAAGTCCAGACATTGCACAGGGCGTGGATAAGGCGCATGACGACGGCTTAGACCAAGGCGCTGGCGATCAGGGCCTCATGTTTGGTTATGCCTGCGATGAAACCGCAGAGCTTATGCCCTTGCCGATTCACCTATCGCACCGTTTGGTTGAGCGCCAGTCTCAGCTGCGCCGCGATGGCCGCTTAACGTGGTTGCGCCCCGATGCAAAGTCCCAAGTGACGCTGCGTTACGTCAACGGCAAGCCCGATTCAATTGACACTGTAGTTTTATCAACGCAGCACGATGAAGATATCTCCCTCGAGAAGTTACGTGAGGCGGTAATTGAAGAGATCATTAAGCCCGTCTTGCCAGCTCATCTTATCAAGGGCGACATTAAATATTTGGTGAACCCGACTGGTCGTTTTGTAATTGGCGGGCCGCAGGGCGATTGCGGATTAACGGGTCGCAAAATCATTGTGGACACCTACGGCGGCGCAGCGCCCCACGGCGGCGGCGCATTCTCGGGCAAGGATCCATCGAAAGTAGATCGCTCTGCAGCCTATGCTGGTCGCTACGTAGCGAAGAACGTGGTTGCAGCCGGTTTAGCAACGCGTTGTTTGATTCAGATCTCCTATGCGATTGGTGTCGCAAAGCCAACATCCGTCATGGTCAGTACCTTTGGTACCGGCAAGATTTCGGATGAAAAGATTGCTGCCTTAGTTGCAGAGCACTTTGATCTGCGTCCGAAAGGCATTGTCAAAATGCTCGACTTATTGCGCCCCATTTACCGTAAAACCGCAGCGTATGGCCACTTTGGACGTGAAGAGCCAGAATTTACCTGGGAGCAGTGCGATAAGGCGCCAGCCTTACGTGCAGCAGCAGGCCTCTAAGGGCTTTATTTCCATAGGAAGCAGTTGTTAGGCTGTATCTGGCGAAATTGATTACAATTTCGCCATACTCTCAAGGAGCGTTGCAAGGAACATTGCGAACCAATGATTCCCCAGGCTTGAGGGGGCAAGATCCGAACAGGAATTTGCTTTTTGCAACTGCGCTCGCTAACCCATGGCTCAATGGTTGGCGAGTTTTCTTGCCCCAGCATTGATCCGTCCTTAGCTGGAGCATGAATGAATACCGCATCTGATTTCAATTTAAATGATTTTGTAGCAAAACATTGCGCAATCGCCGACATTACCTTGGCTGATTTTGGTCGTAAGGAAATTGCCATTGCCGAAACCGAAATGCCAGGACTGGTTGCGATTCGCGATGAATTCGCTGCAACGCAGCCACTGCGCGGAGCTCGTATTACCGGCTCACTGCACATGACCATTCAAACGGCAGTACTGATTGAGACACTCGAAGCATTGGGCGCCAAAGTACAGTGGGCATCGTGCAATATTTTTTCAACGCAAGATCATGCGGCTGCAGCGATTGCCGCCAATGGCACTCCCGTATTCGCGATCAAGGGCGAGACCTTAGAGCAGTATTGGGATTACACGCACCGTATTTTTGAGTGGGCAGATGGTGGCTTCACCAATATGATTTTGGACGACGGCGGCGATGCAACATTGCTGCTGCATTTGGGCACCAAGGCAGAAAAAGACCAAGCAGTCTTGAGTAATCCCAGCAGCGAAGAAGAAACCATTTTGTTCTCAACCATTAAGAGCAAGTTAGCGATTGATCCAAGCTGGTATTCCACACGCCTCGCCAAGGTTGAAGGCGTTACTGAAGAAACCACAACCGGTGTGCATCGCCTATACCAAATGTTTGCAAAAGGCGAATTGGCTTTCCCCGCCATTAACGTGAACGATTCGGTTACCAAGAGCAAGTTTGATAACTTGTATGGCTGCCGCGAGTCTTTGGTTGATGCGATTAAGCGTGCTACCGATGTGATGATTGCCGGAAAAGTTGCCGTGGTTGCTGGTTATGGTGACGTCGGCAAGGGCTCGGCACAAGCCCTGCGCGCCCTGTCTGCTCAGGTTTGGGTAACGGAAGTCGATCCGATTTGCGCATTACAGGCCGCAATGGAAGGCTACCGCGTTGTCACCATGGACTACGCAGCAGACAAAGCCGATATTTTTGTATCGGCAACCGGCAATTACCATGTGATCACGCATGACCACATGGCGCGCATGAAAGACCAGGCCATTGTTTGCAACATCGGTCACTTTGATAATGAAATTGACATTGCAGGCGTTGAAAAATACCGCTGGGAAGAAATTAAGCCCCAAGTCGATCACGTCATTTTCCCTGCCATGAATGGCTTGCCGGAAAAGCGCATCATCATTTTGGCCAAGGGTCGTTTGGTTAACTTGGGCTGCGGTACGGGTCACCCATCCTATGTGATGAGCTCCTCGTTTGCGAACCAAGTGATTGCACAAATTGAGTTGTGGGGCGCAGTAGGTACGAAGAAATACCCCGTCGGCGTCTATACCTTACCGAAGCACTTAGACGAAAAAGTAGCGCGCTTGCAGCTGAAGAAATTGAATGCGCAGCTCACTGAACTGAGCGATCAACAGGCCAGCTACATTGGTGTAACAAAGCAGGGCCCATATAAGCCAGAGCACTACCGTTATTAATCGCAGTTGTACTAGATAGGTCAAATGCAATGGAATTGAGCGTCGAATTTTTTCCGCCTAAAACACCTGAGGGAGAAAATAAACTCCGTTTGGTGCGTGAACGCTTTAGTGAATCACTGAAGCCGGCGTTCTACTCCGTTACATTTGGTGCTGGCGGATCAACCCAGTCTGGTACTTTGCAGGTCGTTAGCGAGATTCATGCGGCAGGGGAGTCTGTGGCGCCGCATTTATCCTGCGTTGGCAGTTCGCGCGACAGTGTGCGCGTGATGCTGCATCAGTATCGTGATTTAGGGATTCGCCGCATCGTTGCCTTGCGCGGCGATTTGCCATCGGGCATGGGGCAGTATGGCGAGTTCTCGCATGCTAATCAATTGGTCGAGTTCATTCGAGCAGAGACAGGCGATTGGTTTCACATTGATGTAGCGGCTTACCCAGAAACCCATCCACAGGCAAAGTCACCCGCGTCAGACCTGCAGTTTTTTGTAGAAAAAATGAAGGCGGGGGCTAATTCAGCCGTCACGCAATACTTCTTTAATTCGGATGCGTACTTTCGGTTTGTAGAAGACGCCTATGACTTGGGTGTTACCCAGCCGATTATTGCCGGGATTATGCCGATTACCAATTGCAGTCAGTTATTACGCTTTTCAGATGCATGTGGCGCCGAAGTGCCGCGGTGGATTCGCTTGCGCTTGCAGTCTTTTGGTGACGATACGGCATCCATCAAATCCTTTGGTGAGGATGTTGTAACCGATTTATGTGACCAGCTGCTGGTTACGGGCGCGCCCGGTTTGCATTTTTATTCGCTGAACCAAGCCGATGCCGTATTGGCAATTGCCGAGAACTTAAACCTCGGCTCAAACTAGTCGTCCTTAAAGCGCAAGCCAGATTCGGTCAACATGGCATCAAGCGGCTCATCATGGGCCTCCGCTTGCCACTGTGTTGAACTCAATTGCTGCCAGTCATACCCAACCCCAATACAGGCCATGTTTGGCCTCTTGGCGCGTAAGCGGGCCAGTGTTCGGTCAAAATAGCCGCCGCCATAGCCAAGTCGCCAATAGTGCATTTGCAGGGAGTTTCTGTGGGCATTAACGCCCCAAGACCAGCCCACGCAGGGGATCAAAATACAGTCCGGCTCAATTGACTGAATATTAGGGTCCTTTGGATTGGGTTCTGAAATTCCATGTTGCTGGCCTACCAATGCGTCTCCATCTTGCCAGGCATAAAAATCAAGCTGCTTGTCCGCGCGCATGACGGGTAAGGCCAACTGCCTGCCGTGCTTTGCTTTAGCCCAGTCGATTAAGCATTGGCGTAAATCAATTTCCTGCTGAATGGGCCAATAGAGCGCAATCGATCCCAGTGACTGCAGCTCTGCTGTAAGCGCATGGTTTAGCGTTGCTGCCACTGCCTGGCTTGCAGAAGCGGCGCCAGGGTCTTGCGCGTACGCAGTGCGTTCACGCAGCAGTCGATTTCGAAGGGTTTTTAAATCAGCGTTCGGCATACGAAATAGTATCAAGCAAGAGTGCTGTGAATGAAAAGATAAATAAAAGTTAGACTATAGGGATGACGCCATTTATACGCACGGATCGACTTATTACCGCATTACCCCTCATCCGCTCTCCCAAGTGGATGCTAACAGCCATTCTGATCTCGTTTGGGCTTTTCATTGCTCAGGAGGGTGTGCAGGCAAAAAAACCTGCGAAACCAGCCAACGCCACACTGGAATTGACTGAGGCAGACAGAACATTTATTGAGTTACGCGAAGCATCACGAAAAAATGATCCAGCTCGGGCTCAGCAGTTAGCCGCTGGTTTGCCAAATTATGCATTTGGCGACTATGTGGAGTATTACAAAATAAAACCCCAATTATTCGATGCAGGTGGTGTTGCACGCGCCGATACGTCTGCAGACGGTCAGGTCATCGGCTTCCTGAATAAGTATGAAGGTACCGCATTGGCGGACCGCATGCGCAATGACTGGTTGTTGGTTCTAGGTAAGCGCAAAGACTGGCGTGCGTTTGATGCGGAATATCCTAAATTTGCATTGGACGATGACACCTCAGTGAAATGCTATGCCCTGCAATCGCGTTTGGCTCAAGGTGAAATAGCGGCTAAGACAGCGCACGATGCACGACTCGTCATGTTAGATCCCAAGTTTTATGGTCAGGGGTGTCAGGAATTGGTTCCGTTATTACTGAACGCCGGAGCCATCACGCCAGCCGAAGCAAAGGCCTATGGGCGCAGCGCTGCCGAAATGGGACTCGAGACCGCGGGTCGCAAAATGGCGGGAGAGGATCCGATTGGTGAGGTAGTGAAGGCAGCCAGAGCCGACCCCGTGAAAGCCTATCGCGACTTTTCTCAGAGCGCAACGCGGTATAGCAAAGAAAACCAAGCAGCAGGGTGGGGTGTCATCGGCCAGTTTTTGGCCAAGCGCCAAGACCTTAGAGCAGATGATGTGTTCCGGATGCAGCACGACTTGGGCTTTAGTGAATTGCTGTCAACAGAAAGCCAGGAGTGGAAAGTGCGTGCAGCTTTGCGCGCGCAAGATTGGCCCTTAGTGCGGGATGCGATTGAAACCATGAACCCTACAGTTCGGTCAAAAGACCCTGCGTGGACCTATTGGTACGGCCGGTCGCTTGAGGCTACTGGGCAAGCGGCCAAAGGCAAAGAGCAGTATGAGCTGATTCATGAGCAGTTTAATTTTTATGGGCAATTGGCACGGGAAGAGCTTGGCAAGAAAACCCAAATTCCAGTTCGAGTTCGAGTAACGGATCAAGACATCAAGCCCATGGCTGAGCGCAAAGGCTTTATTCGTGGCGAGCGTTTTTATGCGATGAATTTACGCTTTGAGGGTAACCGCGAATGGAATTGGGAGTTGCGCGGCATGAGCGATAAAGAGCTGTTGGCGGCAGCCGAATATGCAAAACGCATTCAGCTCTACGATCGGACCGTTAACACGGCAGATCGAACCAAAGCAGAACATGATTTCACTTTGCGCTTTCCAACGCCGTATCGCGATGAGCTCACTCCCATCGCCCGTCAGATTGATCTCAATTTAGCCTGGGCTTATGGATTAATTCGGCAGGAGTCACGCTTCATCATGAATGCCACCTCTTCCG
>JBIJAC010000038.1:0-17643 GCA_044345935.1 Polynucleobacter sp.
CTCGTGCAAACAAGGCTTCGCGCAACTCGTTGAACAGGGAGGCCGATACACGCAAAGCTCCGTATGCCAGAATCAAACCAACTGGCACGAGCATCAATGCTTGCGTTGCATCCACTTTGGTATTGAGCGTGTCAATCAAATCCTTTAAGAGGATCGGAATACCTAGGTTCGCAAATTTGGCCGCAATCAAACACGCCAGCGCCAATGCCACGCGCACCTTATGCTCTAGCAAATACGGTAGTAAATCTCGGATGACGCGCCAATCCCCGCGGGTAAATGCGTTAGCTTTTGGAGCGCCGGCAGAATCGGCTACTGCGTGGCGGGAACTCGGTCTCATCAAGCTATCTTAGTGATGAATGGCCTACTTTGCTGCGTAGGGAGAATATAAGCGCAGTATGGCTGCGCCATTGCTTTCAGAGAAGCAGCGTTTTGCAGCATCTGCATAGGGCAGCCATTCAAATGCCGTGTGCTCTCGTGGCGCCAAGTGCACCGAGGTATTGACGGGAACCAACAATGTGAACCAATGCTCGCGATTACTGGTAACGCCAGGGGCATAGCGATAGCGCCAATCGGGGTAGATCTCATAATCAATGGCGTGCTGCACATCCTGAAGAGCATCACTTGGCAATGCAGTGACGTCAATGCCTGTCTCCTCAAATACCTCTCGTATTGCGGCTTCACGCGTTGGTTCGTCCGGAAAATCGAGACTGCCGGTCACCGACTGCCAAAATCCGGGGCGATCGGCACGCTCAATCAGTAAAACCTCGCCATCCGCATTGTGAATCACAACCAATACTGAAATGGGGATTTTCACTTTGACATTATCGGCATCCATGATGCTCATTTAATACGCAGTTTTCTAAATAAAATACCTAAATAGTATTTTCTTATAAATTCAAATTTGGATTTTAAGGAAATAGCATAGCCATCGGTATTCTGTATATACCAAGTATTTAGCCCCGTTCTCAATAAAAATTTATAGCCATTCGCAGTCATAAATCTATGCTTGTCTTGCGAAGTGACATGATCCTCTAGCAGAACCAATTTAGGCTTCCACCTTTGAATGTCAAACCCTTTAAACAACTCTATTTCATGACCCTCGACATCAATCGATAGCAGATCAAAATTTACTTCAATATTATTTTCTTCCAATATGGAATCAAGGGTTCTAGTTTCGATGTGTATAACATCTTGCTTAACCTTGTTTGTGTGAATTAACTTACTTTCTAACGTTGAGCAAACGCCAAATGATATTAGGGGGAGGATTTTTTTATGGTTTTCTTTACTCGAACAGGCATATGGAACAACAGTAGAAGTCCTATGCTCTCTCAAAAGCGCACACATATTGGGCAGTGGTTCAATTAAAAGGCCGTTCCAACCCAATTGCTCTAAATGATAGGACTGTGACTCTACAAATGGATCATTTGCTCCAACATCAACAAAAACACCATTTTTTATTCCATTGAAGAACGACTGCACGCATTCCTGCTCAAGCGCTGGCGGAACTTTATTGTTGTAAATCGTTTTACTTTGAAAATTGACATACTGACTGAGAATATTTTTCATAGTTGCATTCTTAATGTGTTGCCATCCATCAAATCGGCCAAAAATTATCAAGGCCAACTAAATCAAAGAAAATTCAACCTGCAGTAATAGATTCTCTAGAGCATCAACTATGTGGTCGGCGCAGCTTGACGCAAACGAATATGTAACTCTTTTAACTGGCGTTCGTCCACCGGACTTGGGGCCTGAGTTAAGAGGCATTGCGCACGCTGGGTTTTAGGGAAGGCAATCACATCGCGAATCGATTCGGAGCCCGTCATCATGGTGACGATGCGATCTAAACCGAAGGCGATACCACCGTGGGGAGGCGCGCCATATTGCAAGGCATCCAATAAGAAACCAAACTTAGCTTGCGCCTCTTCAGGGCCAATGTTCAAGGCGCGGAATACCTGACTCTGCACTGCCTCTTGATGAATTCGCACTGAGCCACCGCCGATTTCACTGCCGTTGAGCACCATGTCATAAGCTTTTGCTAAGCACTTACCGGGATCCGCTTCCAGAAACTGCATGTGCTCATCTTTGGGGCTAGTGAATGGGTGATGGCAAGCAACCCAGCGCCTTTCACCGTCATCGTAATCAAACATGGGGAAGTCAACGACCCACAATGGCTTCCATGCATCTGTGAATAAGCCATGGGCTTTGCCCCAAGTCGATAAACCAATGCGTAAACGCAGGTTACCGATGGCATCATTCACAACCTTGACCTTATCAGCTCCAAAGAAAATGATGTCGCCGTCTTGGGCTTTAGTACGCTTCAAAATACCGTCAATTGCAGCATCGTGCAGATTCTTGACAATCGGTGACTGCAAGCCATTACGACCTTCGCTCACCGAATTCACCTTAATCCACGCCAAGCCCTTCGCGCCATAAATGGCGACGAACTGGGTGTAGTCATCAATCTCACTACGGCTAATCTCAGCCCCGCCCGGAATACGCAAGGCAACAACACGACCATCGTCTTGATTGGCTGGGCCAGAGAAGACTTTAAAATCCACATCCTTCATCAGGTCTGTTACTTCGGTGAACTCCAGGTTCACACGTAAATCGGGTTTATCTGAACCAAAGCGCGCCATGCCTTCCGAGTAGGGCATTACTGGGAATGGGTTTGGCAAATCGACATTCATGACGGTCTTGAAAATGTGGCGCGCCATGTTTTCAAACAGATCGCGAATCTCAAGCTCATCCAAGAAGGAAGTTTCGCAATCGATCTGAGTGAATTCAGGCTGGCGATCGGCACGCAAATCCTCATCGCGGAAGCATTTGGTAATTTGGTAGTAACGCTCAAAACCGGCAACCATCAGCAACTGCTTGAATAATTGTGGCGACTGCGGCAAAGCAAAAAACTGACCATCATGTACGCGCGATGGCACCAAGTAATCGCGCGCACCCTCTGGCGTACTTTTGGTCAACATCGGTGTTTCGATATCGATAAATCCAGCAGCATCCAAGTAGCGGCGGGTTTCCATTGCGACGTTGTAACGCAGGCGCAAGTTCTTTTGCATTTGCGGGCGACGCAAGTCCAGTACACGGTGGGTGAGACGTGTAGTCTCAGAGAGGTTCTCATCGTCCAATTGGAATGGTGGCGTAACCGATGCATTTAAGATCACAAGCTCATGGCACAAAATCTCCACCTTGCCACTCACTAAATCGGCGTTTTCAGTACCAGCCGGACGCGCACGTACCAGGCCTTTAATCTGAATGCAAAACTCATTGCGTACCTGCTCGGCAAGTGCAAACATGGCGGCACGATCCGGATCGCATACCACTTGCACAAAACCCTCGCGGTCGCGCAAGTCAATAAAGATAACGCCACCATGGTCGCGGCGGCGGTTAACCCAGCCAGCCAGTGTGACTTCTGTACCAATCAGTGTTTCCGTTACCTTACCGCAGGCATGGCTTCGCATCGACATAATGTTCCTATGAATCTCTATTTTTTGTAAGTGTGGGGGCATTCGTGCGAACGCCTGGCGGCACAGAGCCCATTGAAACAATGTGCTTGAGCGCCTCTTCTACTGACATGTCTAGTTCAATGACAGAAGACCGGGGGACAATCATGAAAAATCCCGATGTGGGATTTGGGGTGGTTGGCAAAAATACGTTGACGTAATCTTCGCCAACTTTAGAGCTGATCTCTGCGGCGGGCGTGCCCGTTTGAAATGCAATCGCCCACGAGTTCGGATGGGGATAGCGAATTAACAAGGCTTTTCGAAAAGCCTGGCCACTTCCAGAAAATAAAGTGGAGGAAACCTGTTTTACGCTCGAATAGATGGATCGCACAATCGGAATGCGATTCACCAGCTTATCCCAGACACGCAACCACCACTGGCCTGCAAAAATAATTGCAACAAAACCGGTGACCATGATGACGCCGACCACAATCAGCACGCCAATGGCTGGAATCTCACGGAAATGCTTTAAGTCGGGGGAGAACTCCCCAGGTGAAACGGAAATGATGGCCATCATGACCGAACCAAAGATGCTATCGAGTACGCCCAAACCCCACGAGATCACCCAAACCGTGACCGCCACCGGAGCCCAAACCAGAATGCCTGCAATAAAGTATTTTTTCATAATTAATCTGCCTAGCCGGCATTTTAACGGCTAGAGGGCGCCAATGGGGCCTGACCTAGAAAATACGGAGGGAAATCAGCACCGCGCCCGCAATAAAGCCGCCCGCAAAGAGCAAAGCCCCGGTAATCAGGCGCCGTGTCTGACGCTCTTCCTGGAGCAGGGTTTTGAGTAAGGCCAGTTCAGCACCCTGTTCGGCTTTCGTTGACTGCGCCAAGCTATTTGCCAGCAGGCGAGGCAAGGTCGGCAGAATTTTGGCCCAATTGGGCGCCTCTGTTTTGAGGCCCTCAATCAATCCCCGCCAACCCAACTGCTCGCTAATCCACTTTTCCAAGATCGGTTTGGCGGTTTTCCACAAATCGAGATCGGGGTCCAGTTGCCGCGCTAAACCCTCCACATTCAGGAGCGTCTTTTGCAATAAAGTCAGCTGGGGCTGGATTTCCACATTAAAGCGCCGCGAGGTCTGAAACAAACGCATCAGCACAATACCCAAGGAGATTTCTTTTAGGGGGCGATCAAAGTAGGGTTCACACACAGAACGTACCGCGCCCTCTAATTCTTCTACGCGCGTATCCGCAGGTACCCAGCCCGACTCAATGTGCAATTCCGCAACGCGGCGGTAATTGCGATTAAAGAAAGCCAGGAAATTTTGCGCTAGGTAATTTTTATCCGTTTCACTCAGCGCGCCCACAATGCCAAAATCTAAGGAAATAAATCGCCCAAATTTCTCTGGCTCTAGACTAATTAGAATATTGCCTGGGTGCATGTCCGCATGAAAGAAGCCATACTGAAACACTTGGGTAAAAAAGATTTCAACGCCATCGGCTGCCAATTTTTTGAAATCAACCCCAGCCGCACGTAATTCATCGGTACGGCCAATCGAGATCCCATTCATGCGCTCCATCACAATCACGCTGGTATGGCACAGATCCCAATACATTTCCGGAATCATCAACTTATCTGAATTAATAAAGTAGCGACGCAACTGACTGGCATTGGCTGCCTCGCGCATCAAATCCAATTCGTCGTGCAAGTAGACATCAAACTCAGCAACTACCTCGCGCGGCTTTAAACGCCGGCCATCGGCCGATACCTTTTCAACGATCTTTGCCAAGTCGTGCATCAATGCCAAGTCATCTTCAATCACAGGCAGAATGCCTGGGCGTAAGACCTTGATTGCGACCTCACGCCCTTCCCATTCGGGGCGCTGCTGGCTTGCACGCAAGACCCCAAAGTGGACCTGTGCTACTGAAGCACTGGCAACTGGCGTGGCATCAAACTGAATAAAAACATCTTCAATTGGCTTGCCCAGTGCTGATTCAATTAAGGCGCGTGACTCGGCATTGGAGAACGGCGGCACTTGGTCTTGCAACTTGGCGAGTTCATCCGAGATGTCATCCGGCAATAAGTCGCGGCGGGTCGATAAAACTTGGCCAAACTTAACAAAGATTGGGCCAAGTGCCTCTAGTGTTAGTCGTATCCGCACGCCCCGCGGTAATGAATTTGGAGATGCTACGCAAGCAATCGAAAGTAGGATCCGTTTTATACCCGGCTTGAGGTTGTCGCGCAGCAAGGGCAACAAACCAAAACGCCATGCCGTAAAGAAGATAAAGCAAAGTCGTGCAAAGCGAGCCATGCTTATTTGCTCCTTTGCTGCAGCAACGCAATGCGCTTGTCCAAACGCTCGACGCTATCGCGTAATTCCATCAGTTGGTTTTTGTGTATTGCAAAGTCACGCTGATTCAATAGGACCTTCTTCTCTTCACTGAGGTATTCAACCGTATTTTCAAGCAGATCGCGGCCAGCCGCTTTACTAGCGCTCGCTATTTTTTTTCCTTGAGCGACAGCAAAATGGGCTGGCGCATCGCCAATGATTTTTGAGAGATCCTCTTCGTATTCCCAGCGCAACTGACCCGCTAAGCGGCCCAATAACTGAGCCAAGTCGGCATCGCCCGCAATCGTCACTGATTTAAATGCATTTTCCCGAATGGGGCCACTGCTAGTTAACAAGGTGGAAAGTGCTTGGCTTGAAATCGTGAGCACCAGAGCTGTTCTCACGGGTGATAGCACTTCCCCATCGGGGTTTTGGGCAGACGCATCTGTATGACGCACGGCCTCCAATAGGCCGTTATTGTTAATCTGCACGGCAAATCGACCAAAAGGCATTTCTAAGGCGATGGCTTTGCCGGCATGCTTTGCCAGCTCGGCGCTAGCCCACGGCTCCCCAGCCAAGACGTGATTAATGCCGTGGCAGATGGCTGCACTGGTAATAGGCCGAGCGGATGTGGATACCGAATTCATGGGTGCAAAAAACCCGCACGAATGCGGGTTTTTCCGTGGGGAAAGCCTAAGCTTAAACCAACTGCTGAATCCCGGCTAGAACCCAACCGCCAGCGCCATGAATTGGCTTGCTCAGGTTCCAAATTTCGGTAAAGGACTCGGCTTGAGCGCCTGCCTGCTCCCGAATCATGCCGGTGAATTGAATGCTGGCCAAATAATTGTCTTGGCCAGTCTCAACACCCAAGAGCTCGGCATTCAAGGTGACTACGTCGGTTTGATTGCTTGCTTCTGCGCGTGCATTCAAATCTTGGGTTAGGTTGCTATACATCTCAGGGGTAGCAAACTCACGCAAGGAATTCAAATCGCCGTCGTCCCATGCTTTTTGCAATTTAACAAAATAGTGCTTTGCATTGTCCAAGAATGCGTACTCATCAAACCCCGCTGGTAAGGATTTCGCCGCCTCAGGAACGACTGCTGCTGCACCGCCAAAAGAGGCAGCCACAGGAACAAAGCCAGGCTCGTTGCGGGTGTTGCCATGCTCATACGCCGTGCGCTGCATGCCATTGTTACCAGCAGCAGCTGGGCTTGTACGCCCTGCACCGGACATCGATGGCATGAAGCGCTTCATGACAAAGAAGAGGAGTAAGCCAACTGCCAAGGCAATCAAAATCCCGGTAAACATCGAAGCGGCAGCTTCACCCAAACCAAAATGGGAAAGGAGGTATGCAATACCAAGGCCTGCCGCTAAGCCGCCCAGCATGCCGCCAAATCCAGGACGCTTGGGCGCTGCCGCTGCTGCATTACCAGCTGCGGGTGCCGCAGGCTGAGCTTGCTGCGCTGGCTTTTGCGCTTGCGCAGGCTGCGCCTGTTTTTGTACTGGGGCCGATTGGCCCATATTTTTTCCGCTGCCCATGCGCTTAGCGTCAACATAGCCAACCGAAGAAAAGGTCAACGCGACGGTTAATACGATGGCTTTGATTGCATTTTTATTCATTTTTTAGGTCTCCAGTAATGCACAACGACAAAACTAACACTTAGTATTTAATACCAATATGGAGCGCAACGATACCCCCAGTTAACCTATGGGTATCAACCGCATCAAAACCGGCCTCCAACATCATATTTTTCAAGGTTTCGGCATCGGGATGCATCCGAATCGATTCTGCCAAATACCGATAACTTTCAGCGTCTTGGGCAATTTTTTCACCCAGCCACGGCAGCACCTTGAAGGAATACACATCGTATACCGGCTGCAGCATGGCATCGGGCTTTGAAAACTCGAGCACCAACACCCGCCCGCCCGGTTTAATCACGCGCAGCATTTCACTTAAAGCGCGCTCTTTGTGCGTCATATTGCGAAGCCCAAATGCAACCGTCACGACATCGAAGTAGTTTGCCGAAAAGGGAATGGACTCGGCATCAAATTGCACGCAGGGCAAAACCATACCTCGGTCCATCAGGCGATCGCGCCCCACCCCTAACATCGATGCGTTGATGTCGCTAAGCCAAACCTCGGCATCGGGGTGCTTGCCCCACTCTGCGGCAGTTGCAAATGCGGCGGCGAGGTCGCCTGTGCCGCCCGCAATATCCAGAATGCGCTGCCCAGGGCGAACCTGCGCCCGAGCGATCGTCAGCTTTTTCCAAATGCGGTGCAGGCCAAATGACATGAGGTCATTCATGACGTCGTATTTATTGGCTACGGAGTGAAAGACATCGGCGACCTTGCCGGCTTTCTCTACCTCGTCTACCGTTTGGTAACCAAAATGGGTTTTATTCATATTGCCGTATCTGGGGTGTTTATTTATTTCCGCAGGAATGGCCTTCGTGGCCAGTTTGCGCCATTGCGACATCGCGGCTTGCACCTGCTTGCTTTAACTTATCGAGGTAATCGTTCCACAAAGCGTCTTGGTTTTCGCAGAGAAAAAACAAGTACTCCCATGAAAACAATCCGGAATCATGTCCATCTGAAAACATCGGGCGAATGGCGTAGTGGCCTACGGGCTCAAGCTCATTAATCCCGACATCGCGTTTGCCAGTCTGCAAAGTCTCTTGACCAGGGCCGTGGCCCCGAACCTCTGCCGAGGGCGATAACACGCGTAAGAATTCAAACGGCAAACGATATGAATTGCCGTTCTCGTAACTCAGCTCCAATACCTTGGATTGCTGGTGCATCACTACATTTGTTGGAATCATTAAACCAATACCCTCTCAATACCACCCTGATTGGCTTGGGTGACGTAATCTTGCATCCAATTGTCACCCAAGATGCGCTGCGCCATTTCAACGACGATGTAGTCTGCAGTAGTTGCGCTATCGGCATCAAAGCGCGACAAGCCTTGCAAGCAAGATGGGCAGCTAGTTAACACTTTAACCTCGCCAGTGAAATCGGCTTTTAAATTGGTGGCCGCCTTTTCCATTTCAATCTGCTTGCGAAAGCGGATCTGCGTGGAAATATCCGGACGCGTCACGGCTAAGGTACCCGACTCACCGCAGCAACGCTCATTCTTCAAAATGGCTTGTTTGTCTTCCGTCTGAATCAATTCATTCACCGTCTTCAGTGGATCTTGTAACTTCATTGGCGAATGGCAGGGGTCATGGTACATGTAGCGTACGCCCGTCACACCCTCTAACTTAACGCCCTTCTCCAGCAAGTATTCATGAATGTCAATGATGCGGCATCCAGGGAAAATCTGCTCAAACTGATAACCTGCCAATTGGTCGTAGCACGTGCCACAGGACACTACGACGGTTTTAATGTCTAAATAGTTCAGCGTATTAGCAACTCGATGGAACAGCACGCGATTGTCTGTAATCATCTTCTCGGCTTTGTCGAAATCGCCGTTGCCGCGCTGTGGGTAGCCACAGCACAGATAGCCTGGTGGTAATACGGTTTGTACACCGACATTCCACAGCATAGCCTGAGTAGCAAGGCCTACTTGCGAGAACAAACGCTCAGAGCCGCAACCTGGAAAATAAAATACCGCCTCGGTATCTGCAGTCGTGATCTTTGGATCCCGGATGATCGGGACGTAATTGGCATCTTCGATATCCAAGAGGGCTCGGGCGGTTTTCTTGGGCAGATTTCCGGGCATCTTCTTATTAATGAAGTGAATGACCTGCTCTTTTATCGGCGGCTTCCCAACAGTCGCTGGTGGCGTAGCCGTTTGTTTTTTGGCAAAACCGCGTAGCAAATTATTCGCAATGCGCTGAGCTTTATAACCCCATTCAATCACTACTTTGCGCGTCAGACGAATCGTATCGGGGTTGCTGGCATTC
Organism: Polynucleobacter sp.; assembly: GCA_044345935.1. GTDB lineage: Bacteria > Pseudomonadota > Gammaproteobacteria > Burkholderiales > Burkholderiaceae > Polynucleobacter. The sequence goes on from JBIJAC010000038.1 coordinate 9,688, forward strand.
AAAAAGAACATCGATGTGGCTGTGCCGATATTGAAACGCTGCTGCCCCATCTTGCGCAGCAAGTTGCGCATATTCATGGTCACATCACCAAAGTCGATCTTGACTGGGCAAGGTGTGGCGCACTTATGGCAGACCGTGCAATGCGCCGCTACGTCATCAAACATCTCCCAATGGCGGATTGAAATCCCGCGCCGGGTCTGCTCCTCGTATAAGAAGGCTTCGATCAGGAGGGATGTCGCCAAAATCTTATCGCGTGGGCTGTAAAGCATGTTTGCTCTAGGTACATGGGTCGCGCAGACAGGCTTGCATTTGCCACAACGCAGGCAGTCCTTCACGCTATCAGCAATCGCGCCAATATCGCTTTGCTGCATGATCAAAGACTCGTGACCCATTAATCCAAAGCTGGGCGTATAGGCCATGCTCAAATCCGCATGGGGCATCAACTTGCCCTTGTTAAATCTGCCTTCTGGATCAACGCGGTTTTTGTATGCCCTGAAATCCTTTAACTCTTCCTCGGTGAGGTATTCGAGCTTCGTAATGCCAATACCGTGCTCACCTGAAATCACGCCATCGAGCGAGCGCGCCAAGGCCATAATTTGATCAACTGAGCGATGTGCGTCTTGCAACATGCCATAGTCATCGGAGTTCACTGGAATATTGGTATGTACATTGCCATCACCGGCATGCATATGCAAGGCCACAAATACACGCTTGCGCAGAATAGCCTGATGGGTCTTTTCTAGTTCAGCCAAAATCTGTTCAAAAGCAGCGCCGCCAAAAATGATGCGTAGCTCTCCGCGTACATCGGTCTTCCACGATGCGCGTAAGGTGTAATTCTGTAGCTCAGGAAAGAAACGATCGAGGTCATTTAACCAGCCAGCCCAACGTGCCCGCACTTGCTGGAGGAGTGCAATCGCCCCATCAACACGATCACCCAAAATTTCTGTAGGGGAGATGTCATCGTCTTCATCGGCCTTACCCAGCGGTAAATTGCCTTTGCGCAAGAATGCTTCCAGCGCATCCAATAGCTGGAGTTTGTTTTTCAGGGAGAGTTCAATATTGATGCGCTCAATACCATCGGTGTACTCACCCATGCGATCGAGTGGAATTACGACGTCTTCATTAATCTTGAAGGCATTGGTGTGGCGTGCAATTGCTGCGGTACGGGCCCGATCTAACCAAAACTTCTTGCGCGCTTCAGGGCTAACAGCAACAAAGCCTTCGCCAACACGCAGATTAGCCATCCGCACCACTTCACTGGTTGCGGCCGCGACTGCAGACTCATCATCGCCAGCGATGTCGCCAATCAAGACCATCTTCGGCAGAGTATTGCGCTTGGACTTAGTGGAGTAGCCTACTGCTTTTAGATAGCGATCATCCAAATGCTCAAGACCAGCCAGGATAGGACCACCCTCGCGACTCAAACCATCGAGGTAGGCTTTGATTTCCACAATACTTGGGATAGCTTCGCGTGCTTGTCCAAAGAATTCCAGACAAACGGTACGCATGTATTGCGGCATGCGGTGCAAAATCCAAGTGGCACTCGTAATTAGGCCATCACAGCCCTCTTTTTGAACGCCTGGCAATCCCGATAAAAACTTATCGGTAACGTCTTTTCCTAAACCCGCTTTCCGAAAGCGACGGCCTTCGATATGGAGGGTTTCGCGGCGCAATACCTTCTCGCCCGGAGCCTGAAATCCATCGGACCACACCAGATCAAACTGTGCAGAATCAGCCTCATGAATCTTGCCGAGGTTATGGTTGACACGAATCACATCGAGCCAATTCCCCTCGGGATCAACCATGCGCCAACTAGCTAAATTATCTAAAGCAGTGCCCCATAAAACGGCTTTTTTACCGCCGGCATTCATCGCCACGTTACCGCCAATGCAACTGGCATCGGCCGAAGTGGGGTCTACCGCAAACACCAAGCCCACTCGCTCTGCTGCCTCAGCAACGCGGCGCGTTACAACGCCAGCGCCCGTGAAAATGGTGGGTACTGCCTCACTTAAACCAGGTAGTGTTACCCGAACCACAGGATCAATTTGCTCTAGCTTTTCGGTATTAATGACTGCCGACATAGCGACCAAAGGAATCGCACCGCCGGTGTAGCCAGTGCCACCCCCGCGTGGAATGATGGTGAGCCCAAGCTCAATACAGGCTTTAACTAAGCCCGGTATCTCTGCTTCGGTATCTGGCTTCAACACAACGAATGGGTATTCGACACGCCAATCGGTTGCATCCGTCACGTGGGCGACACGCGACATGCCGTCAAAGGCGACGTTGTCTAGCGCGGTATGGCGACCCAATACTTTGAGTGCGCGTTTGCGTAACTGCGCAACTGTTTCAAAATTCTGCTCAAAGAGTTCGACCGCAGTACGGGCTGCTTTAATTAAGATTTCAACTTGGTCAGCCGAATCGTCCGTCATTCTTTTTTCGACTTCACCCAAGCGATGCCAGAGCGCGCTAATGAGCATACTGCGGCGCTTGGTGTTATCCAATAAATCGTCTTGTAAATAGGGATTGCGCTGAACTACCCAAATATCACCTAAGACCTCAAACAGCATGCGAGCGGAGCGGCCTGTCCTGCGGATACCGCGCAGGGAATCCAAGACGCGCCAGGACTCCGGCCCTAAAAGGCGAATAACGATTTCACGGTCTGAGAAGGAGGTGTAGTTGTACGGAATTTCCCGTAAACGGGGCTCCCCAGCCTCAGCAGCGAGCAATTGATTTATTCCGAGTGGGGCGTTCATGGAGTGGGGTTCGTTAAATAGGCATTTTAAAGGAGTAATCCGATACTGACAGGAATTCCCTCATTCGGCTGACGAGCCCAATAAAACCTTGCAAAACTAAGGGCTTAGGAGCCATCCGTGGTACGCTCATCGCATGGCAATCAACTATTTAAAGAAAATATTAACGGCTCGCGTTTACGACGTCGCACGCGAGACTGAATTGGAGCTAGCGCCCGCTTTAACGCAGCGTCTTGGCAATCGAATTCTTCTCAAGAGGGAGGACAACCAGCCGGTTTTCTCTTTTAAGCTGCGGGGCGCTTACAACAAAATGGCTCAGCTGAGCCCTGCCGCCCTCAAGCGCGGCGTTATCGCTGCCTCGGCTGGAAACCATGCCCAGGGCGTAGCCCTCGCAGCCGCCAAAATGAAATGCAAGGCAGTCATCGTGATGCCAGTAACCACCCCTGCAGTCAAAATCGATGCAGTCAAGGCGCGCGGTGGCTCTTGGACGGAACTCGTCTTGTTTGGCGAATCGTATAGCGATGCCTTTGATCATGCCAAGGTATTGGAGAAGAAACGGGGATTAAGCTTCGTTCACCCCTTTGATGATCCCGATGTAATCGCCGGTCAAGGAACAATCGCACAAGAAATTTTGCAACAACACCAAGCCCCGATTGATGCCATCTTCGTTGCCATTGGCGGTGGAGGCCTGATTGCCGGCATCGGCGAATACGTCAAAGCCGTTCGCCCCGAAACCAAAATCATTGGCGTGCAAGCGGCCGATTCCGATGCCATGCGCCAGTCACTCAAAGCAGGTCGGCGCGTTGAATTAAAAGAAGTGGGTTTATTTTCTGACGGCACTGCTGTGAAGTTAGTCGGCAAAGAAACCTTCCGCATCTGCAAGCGCGTGGTCGATGACATCATTACCGTGGACACCGATGAGATTTGCGCTGCCATTAATGACGTGTTTACTGATACGCGCAGTATTTTGGAGCCTGCGGGCGCACTCGCCATTGCTGGCCTCAAGAAATACGTTGAAAAGAAAAAAGTAAAAGACAAAACCTTGGTTGCGATTGCATGCGGCGCCAATATGAATTTCAGTCGCTTGCGTTTTGTTGCCGAGCGCGCCGATGTGGGTGAGTTTCGGGAGGCCATCTTTGCGGTTACCATTCCTGAGGAGCGGGGCTCCTTCAAACGTTTCTGTCAATTGCTCGGCAAGCGCAATGTCACCGAATTTAATTACCGTATTGCTGATCAAGCCAAAGCCCATATTTTTGTTGGCATTAGTACGCAAAAATCGGCTGATAGCGCCGAGATCGCCAAGCACTTTGCCAAAGCGGGGTTTGCGACGATTGATTTAACCCACGATGAGCTTGCTAAATCGCATCTGCGGCATATGGTCGGTGGTCACTCTCCTTTAGCGCACGATGAATTGCTTTACCGCTTTGAGTTCCCTGAGCGCCCCGGTGCCTTAATGCGCTTTTTAACCAGCATGGCACCCAATTGGAATATCAGCCTATTTCATTACCGCAACCATGGTGCAGACTACGGTCGCATCCTCGTCGGCATTCAAGTGCCCAAGAATGAACAGAAGCAATTTCAATCCTTCTTGGCTTCCCTCGGCTATCCGCACTGGAATGAAAGTGCGAACCCCGCTTACCAGCTGTTCTTAAAGTAACGAAGCGGAATGTCCTATAGCCTGACCGGAAAGCTCGTTGTGGCGATTTCATCGCGCGCGCTCTTTGACTTTGAGGAAGAGAATCGCTTGTTTGAAACCAGCGATGACAGTGCTTACATGAAGCTGCAGCTAGATCGATTGGCCATGCCGGCGCAAACGGGTGTTGCCTTTCCCTTGGTACAAAAACTACTGGCCTTTAATGATGGGGACGAGCAACGCGTAGAGGTTGTCATCTTGTCACGCAATGATCCAGTCAGTGGCTTGCGTGTATTCCGCTCTGCAGAGCATCACCAGCTTCGCCTAGAGCGCGGCGTGTTTACCCGCGGCAGGCCACCCTACCATTACTTGCGCTCATTGCAGGCGAATTTGTTTTTATCCGCCAATGAAGATGATGTGCGCGCTACGATTGATGCTGGCTTTCCGGCGGCGCGCGTCTACCCGGAGTCTAGTAAAACCGCTGAATCGCATCCCAACGAAATTCGCATTGCCTTTGACGGTGACGCTGTTTTATTTTCAGATGAAGCAGAACAAGTTTTTCAGAGTAGCGGGCTAGAAGCTTTTGTTGATCACGAAAGCAAAAAGGTGGCGATTCCATTGCCACCCGGACCATTTAAGCCCTTACTCGAAGCCCTGCATCGCCTGCAAAGTCAGTCTGGAACAAAGGCTTCCCATGGCATGCGGATTCGAACTGCTTTAGTTACCGCCCGCTCTGCACCTGCGCATGAGCGTGCGATCCGCACCCTCATGAACTGGGGCATTGATGTGGATGAGGCCATGTTCTTAGGTGGCCTTTCCAAAAGTGAGTTCCTTCGCGAGTTTGAACCCGATTTTTTCTTTGACGATCAAACCGGTCATTGCAACTCAGCGGCTTCTGTCGCGCCTACTGGGCATGTGGTTTCTGGGGTCGCTAACCGCCCAAAATCCAGTAGTTAATTAAGCGCGCCTTACCCACTTTCTCCATGAGCTATTCCGACTCCCCTCACCTGCCGCTTGGTAAAGAAACGGCATACCCCCAGCACTACGACCCCAGTGTGCTGTTTCCGATTCCACGCGCTGAAAACAGGGCGAAGCTAGGCCTTAGTACAGCAAGCGCACTCCCATTTTTTGGCGTTGATCTGTGGAATGCATTTGAGCTTAGCTGGCTGAATTTAAAAGGCAAGCCGCAAATCGCCTTAGCTGAGTTTGAAGTCCCCGCAGACTCGCCATGCATGATCGAATCCAAATCCTTCAAGCTTTTTTTAAATAGTCTGAACAGTGAACGCATTGCAGATGAAGAAACACTGCGGGAGCGTGTTGTCGCTGATTTATCTGCTGTTGCAGGAGCGCCTATTCGAATGCGCATTCTCAGTCCAGAGCAACTTTCAAAACGCGGTATGCGGGAAATGGATGGGGTTTTGCTGGATCGCCTCGATATCGAAGTTGATCCGAATGTGACAGCAAATCCTGCTTTACTGAAAGCAGATCACACCAGATCGCCCATAGAGCAATGCGTGGTATCGCATTTACTCAAATCAAATTGCCCAGTAACCGGACAGCCAGACTGGGCCAGCATTCAAATTCGCTACCAAGGCAGGCCGATTGAAGAAGAAGGTTTACTGCGTTATTTAATTGGGTTTCGGGAGCTCGGGGAATTCCATGAGCACTGCGCTGAAACCATTTTTTGCGATATCAAGCGGCAGTGCAAGCCAGAAAAGTTATCGGTTTATGCGCGCTACACAAGGCGGGGTGGCCTTGATATTAATCCGTTTCGAACGGATTACAACGCTGTCTGGCCTGACAATACACGCCACGCCAGACAGTAGTTCTAGTTAAAACGGAATATCGTCGTCCATTGCACCCAAGGATGCTGCTGTGGGTGCCGGTGCTGCGTTCGAATCAGCAGACTTAGGACGCGAATAGCTTTCGCCGCCCTCACCGCCACCCGACATCTTCGAGCCCAACATCTGCATCGAGTCCGCCACAATCTCGGTGGAGTATTTTTCTTGACCACTGGCATCAGCCCACTTGCGTGTACGCAAACGACCTTCAACGTATACCTGCGAACCCTTTTTGAGGTACTGCCCTGCTATTTCGGCAAGCTTGCCAAAAAATGCAACGCGATGCCATTCTGTGGTTTCTTTCATCTCACCGGTCTGCTTGTCTTTATAGCGATCCGATGTAGCTACTGAAATATTGGTTACTGCGTCGCCGCTAGGCATATAGCGTGTTTCTGGGTCCCGTCCAATGTTACCCACGATGATGACTTTATTTACCGATGCCATGATGTCTCCCGAAGAAAATGTATGTGAAAAAAATGTAAATCAATGCGCTAGTGTTAATGAGGCTTGATACAGCAGGTAAGTAGTCAACTTGTCTGTTTATGCGGCTGGAGTTTCCAGGGCTTGCTTTTTTGCTGGTAACTCGCGCATCGACCATGCAATTATAAGCCAGGCAAAAATCAGCGCCATTCCCAGCATAAACACCGATAACTCGCCAAAGTATTGGGTTACCAAACCACCAACCGCGGCACCAAAAAAGAGCCCTAGGGACTGGGTGGTGTTGTAAATGCCGAGCGCCGTACCCTTGGAGTCTTGTGCCCAGCGCGATACCAAGGAGGGCTGCAGAGCCTCGAGTAAATTAAATCCGACAAAGTAAATCAACAAGGCTGCTGAAATAAGCAAAATGGTGGTGGCTTCAATAAAGACGACTTGCGAAATGAATAAGAGGCCAATCGCTACCAACACCGCAACACGAAGGCGCTGCTTCTTTTCGCCCAACACCAAAATAGGCGCCATTAATGCAAACGAGATCAGCAATACAGGGAGGTAAATTTCCCAATGGCGCGCGAGCGGAAAGCCCATTTGCACCAATAAGCGAGGTACAACCAAAAACATCGCAACCTGGGTTGCATTTAAAACAAATACACCCACATTCAAGCGCATTAATTCGGGGCGTCGCAAAATTGTAAAAAATGGGGTGTGCTGGGGAATGGCTTTTTTCTCGGGGGTCGGCACGTACCAAAGTGCAACCAGAATGGCGACAAAACCCATTGCAGCCAACAAGAGGAACATACCGTCTAAGCTAATCCAGCGGTAAATCGGAGCAGCCAAGACCAAAGAGAGCGCAAAAGAAATGGCGATGCTGCCGCCCACAATAGCCATGGCCATGGTTCGCACCTTTTCGCTCACCAGGTCAGCCACCCAGGCTGAAATCGCCGCAGAAATTGCGCCAGCGCCCATGAGTCCACGACCAATGCCAATCCACAGCAAGTCATCGTGGCTAGCAGCAATCAAAGCACCCAGCACAAAGCAAATGAGGCCGCCCACTACAACCGGGCGTCGACCAATCCGATCGGATAGTGCGCCCAGCGGAATATGAAAGAAGGCCTGAACAATATTGAACATGCCCAGGGATAAGCCCACTAAAAAGGCACGATCGCCGCCCGGCAAGCCCTCGGCATGTAGACTAAAAACCGGCAAAAGCAGAAAAAGGCCCAGCATCCGCAGGCCAAATATGCCTGCCAAAGCCAGAGTCGAGCGGAGTTCGGAAGAATTCATGGGAAAAGGCTAT
>JBIJAC010000005.1:0-57313 GCA_044345935.1 Polynucleobacter sp.
AGGGGGGCAAGTGAACCATATGCAACAATTGTAGATAGCAAATCACATTTGAAGCAAAGGATCTCATCATGGGCTTTTTATCGGGCAAACGGATTTTAATCACCGGCCTCCTCTCAAACCGCTCCATTGCCTATGGCATTGCCAAGGCCTGCCACCGCGAAGGGGCTGAATTAGCCTTTACTTACGTAGGTGAACGCTTCAAGGAGCGCACGGTCGACTTTGCCAATGAGTTCAATTCCAAGCTGATTTTTGACTGCGATGTCGGCAGCGACGAGCAAATTGCTGCCCTATTTACCGATCTGGCCAAAACCTGGCCCCAGTTTGACGGCTTTGTGCATGCCATTGGCTTTGCCCCGCGCGAAGCCATTGCGGGCGACTTTTTAGATGGCCTCAGTCGCGAAGGCTTCAAGATTGCCCACGATATCTCGGCCTATAGCTTTCCAGCCATGGCAAAAGCAGCGCTGCCGATGCTCAAGCCTAATGGTGCGCTGCTCACTTTGACCTATCTAGGTTCGATGCGCAATGTACCCAACTACAACACCATGGGCTTAGCGAAGGCATCCCTGGAAGCATCGGTCCGCTACCTTGCTGGATCACTCGGCCCTAAAGGCATTCGGGTGAACGGTATTTCAGCAGGACCCATCAAAACTTTGGCTGCCTCTGGCATCAAAGGCTTTAGCAAAATTCTGAGTGCGGTTGAAGCCACTGCGCCACTGCGCCGCAATGTCTCGATCGATGATGTCGGCAATGCAGCGTCCTTCTTGATGTCGGATCTTGCCAATGGCATTACCGCTGAAATCATTTATGTAGACAACGGCTTTAGCCAAGTCGTTGGCGGTATGGACGAGGTTTGAAGGTTCCGCTCACCGAGGCCCTGTGGTTTTGGGCAAAGCTAGGTTTTATTAGCTTTGGTGGGCCTGCAGGTCAAATTGCGGTTCTCCATACCGAGTTAGTTGAAAAGCGCCGCTGGATTTCCGAACGGCGTTTTTTACATGCGCTGAACTACTGCATGCTATTGCCGGGACCAGAAGCACAGCAATTGGTAACGTATATCGGTTGGCTAATGCACCGCAGTATTGGCGGTATTTTGGCTGGCGTCCTTTTCGTATTACCCTCCCTATTGATCCTCATTGGGCTGGGCTGGGTCTATCTGACTTTTGGTCAAACCCCCTGGATCGCGGCTCTCTTTTTTGGCATCAAGCCTGCTGTGACTGCAATCGTCTTGTACGCTGCCATCAAGATTGGTCGGCGGGCACTTGCACACCGCGCCCTCTGGATCATTAGCGTCCTCTCGTTTATTGCCATATTTGTTTTTAATATTTCCTTTCCGATCATCGTGCTTTGCGCCGCCCTCATCGGCATGTGGGGTGGAAAAAAATTCCCCGCTATTTTTAGCCCGAAGGCCCACACTGCTGATGCCGTTATTACGCAGGGAGGTAGCGATGCCATCATTGGCGATAGCACACCCACTCCAGAGCATGCCATTTTTAGTGTTCGAAGTTCTCTTAAAAAGGGCATTGTGGGCGCGCTGTTATGGGCTCTGCCAATCACGCTTCTCATTCTCTTTTTTGGCTGGAAGGCCCTCTACCCGCAGCTGGCTTGGTTTTTCACCAAAGCCGCTTTACTGACATTCGGCGGAGCTTATGCAGTGCTGCCCTATGTCTATCAGGGCGCAGTCGAACACTACCAGTGGGTCACCGCCAGTCAAATGATCGATGGACTTGCTTTAGGGGAAGCCACGCCCGGGCCGCTCATTATGGTGCTGGCGTTTGTTGCTTATATTGCCGGGCACGTTCAAGCAACACTCGGGCCGGACATGGCTTTCTGGAGCGGCGCTATAGCGGCGTGCATTGCCACCTGGTTTACTTTTTTACCGTCCTTTTTGTTCATCTTAATTGGCGGTCCATTGATTGAGTCGACGCACGGCAAGTTAGGCTTTACTGCACCCCTCACCGCAATCACCGCAGCGGTGGTCGGCGTGATTGTGAACTTGGGTCTATTTTTTGCGTACCACGTCTTTTTTCCTACTGGATTAGGTGGGGCGGTATCAATCCCATCGGTATTAATTTGTGCAGCGGCCGCCATTGCCCTAATGCGTTTTCAGCTGGGCATTATGACGGTCTTGGCTGGCGCCGCGTTTACTGGGCTTTTCTTGGGCTGGCTGGGATAAAAGCGCATCAACACTCAATCACCCATTGCATAATAGGGTGATGCGAATCGAAGATCAAACCATCAAACACCTGCAGGAGTGGATTGGTAAATCCGAATCCATCCTCGATACCGTCACTGCTGCGCCAGTCAGAGCGCTCTCAGCCACATTGGATCGACCCGACCCAATGCCAACGATGGGGACCCTCTTGCCTGAACTCTGGCACTGGCTGTATTTTTTACCCCATGCCCGCCAATCGGAAATTGGCCCTGATGGTCACCCCAAGCGCGGCGGTTTTTTACCACCCGTACCGCTACCTCGCAGAATGTGGGCGGGTGGTCGACTCGAGTGGATTAAGCCGCTAGTCGTTGGTGATGCGATTGAACGTACCTCCACGATTCAATCCGTTACCCATAAATCGGGGCGCACGGGTGACTTAATCTTTGTTCTAGTCCGCCATGAAATTAGCAATGCATCGGGTATTGCACTCACGGAAGAGCACGACATTGTGTACCGCGATGCGCCTGCACTAGACGACAAACCGGTTCCTCCAACGGCTGCGCCAAGCGATGCCACTTGGACTAAGGTCATCAACCCAGACGATGTCTTGCTATTTCGTTACTCTGCCCTCACCTTTAATGGCCATCGCATTCATTACGATCGGCGCTACGTTACGGAAGTCGAAGGCTATCCAGGCCTCATCGTCCACGGTCCGTTGATTGCGACCCTCTTGGTTGACTTGGTGCGCCAATCCATTCCGGGGGCTACATTGAAACGCTTTGAGTTTCGTGCAATCCGGCCAACCTTTGACATCAATCCCTTTATTGTTTCAGCTACCCCAGACTTGGCGCTTGACCCCAGTGGCAAGACCATTCGTGTCTGGGCGCAGGATCACGAAGGGTGGTTAACCATGCAAGCCACTGCAGTACTAAATTAATATGAGCGCGATTCATTACTCCAAGGTATTAGCCGACTTTGCGGCAACCCTCAAGCCCACTGATATTCCAGAAGAGGTGATGCGCCGCGGCGAAGACTTGCTCGTCGATTGGTTTGGCTCTGCCGTTGCCGGTAAGGGCGCTGCCCCAGTCGAAATCCTGACCGGCTTTGTAGAGCAGATGGGGCCAAGCAGCGGCCCATCCGAAATCCTGGTTCACCGCAGCAGCAGTAGCCCCTATTTAGCGGCGATGTCCAATGCGGCGGCATCGCATGTGGTGGAGCAAGACGATTTACACAATAGTTCGGTATTTCATCCAGCGACCGTTGTGTTCTCTCCGGCGCTGGCTTGCGCGCAAGCGCTGGGTCGCTCGGGCACTGAATTTTTGACGGCGGCAATCGCGGGTTATGAAGTCGGTATTCGTGTGGGTGAGTTTTTAGGTCGCTCGCACTACAAAACATTTCATACGACGGGCACTGCCGGCTCCTTGGCATCTGCTGCTGCGGTGGGTCACCTGTTAAAACTCAGCCCGGAGCAAATGCTGCATGCATTTGGTTCTGCAGGTACCCAATCGGCTGGCCTTTGGGAGTTCTTGCGCGACGCCGCTGACTCAAAGCAATTGCATACCGCGCATGCTGCCGGAACCGGATTGATGGCCGCCTACTTGGCGCAAGCAGGATTTACGGGAGCGCAGCACATTTTGGAAGGCAAACAGGGCTTAGCTGCTGGAATGTCGAGTGATGCCGATCCGAATTGCTTAGTCGATCGCCTGGGCACACGCTGGGCAAGTGCAGAAACCAGTTTTAAGTACCATGCCTCTTGCCGTCATACCCACCCTGCTGCCGATGCGCTCTTGCATACAATGCAATCGAATCGCATTCAAGCGCAAGACATTGATCGCATCATTACGCATGTCCACCAAGGGGCGATTGATGTCTTGGGTCCCGTCACCCATCCCGCCACTGTGCACCAATCGAAGTTCTCGATGGGTACGGTACTAGCGATCATTGCGCATTATCAGTTTGCGGGCCTGCAAGAATTTGCCGATCACTTTAGCGATCCTGAGATCTGCGCCTTACGCGATCGGGTCACGATGGAACTGGATTCCGAGATTGATGCGGCCTACCCCAAGCGGTGGATTGGTAAGGTAACCGTGATCCTCAAAGACGGGCGCCAATTGCATGGTCGCGTGGATGAGCCCAAGGGTGATCCTGGCAATACACTATCGCGCAATGAGATTACCGACAAGGCACTGCGCTTAGCGGTCTTTAGTGGCGGCGCTACCCCACTTGAGATGACCAGTGCCATCGATGCATTGTGGAATATCCGCAATCAAACCAAGGTCGGTTTTTTACTGAGTCCACAAACAGGAACGCCATGAACCCGATTGATAATCCGATTGGCTATGCCAGTACTTTTCTATTTGTTCCGGGCAATCGTCCCGAGCGATTTGCAAAAGCCCTGGCTAGCGGCGCCCACGCCATCATCATCGATTTGGAGGATGCCGTTGCGGAAGAAGATAAAGCAGCAGCTCGCTCAGCTATTAAACATGCATGGCCTAGCTTTTCATCGGAGGAGCGCCAGCGCATTGTGATTCGCTCGAATGCCCCCGGCACGCGCTTTTATGGCGAAGACTTAATGCTGGCCGAAGAACTTAGCATTGCTTGCTTACTGATTCCTAAGAGTGAATCGATTGATCAGATCAATGGTGCAGCAGAGGTCTTGCCGGATACCGCCATCATCCCCATGATTGAAACCGCACGGGGACTAGAGCAGATTGATGCGATCGCCAATGCCCAGCAAGTGATTCGCCTGGCACTTGGCAACCTTGATTTGCAAGCCGATCTTGGCATGGTGTGTGATGCCCAGGAGTCAGAATTGCAAGTGGCGCGCTTTGGCCTGGTCTTGGCCTCGCGCCTGGCTGAAATAGCCCCGCCCGTGGATGGAGTCACTATCGCAACCGACGACATCGACCGCATTACTGCGGATGCACTTCGGGGAAAAAGGCTCGGCTTTGGAGCAAAGCTCTGCATTCACCCAAAGCAAGTCCCTGTTGTTTCTAAGGCATTTACGCCCACCGAGGCGGAATTGCAGTGGTCAAATCAAGTAATTGAGGCCGATAAAGCCTCAAAAGGTGGGGTAGTCAAGCTAAACGGTCGTATGATTGATCGTCCCGTCGTTCTTTTGGCTAAACGTCTATTGGTGCTTGCTGGTAAACACTAATGCCCCGGTAGGCAGCAAAAATGGCAAAATCACAGGGCATAAAAAATGGAGATCCCAATGAAATTGAAGAAAACCGTATTAGCTGGATTTGCTGCCATCGTCAGCGCCAGTGCATTAATTACTAGCAATGTTGCTACTGCACAAACGAACTGGCCAAACAACAAACCGGTTTCCCTTATTGTTCCCTTCGCAGCAGGCGGCCCTACTGACATCGTAGCCCGTTTGATCGCGATTCCAATGGGTAAATCGTTAGGTACCACGGTTGTGGTTGAGAACGCCCCCGGTGCTGGCGGCACAGTAGCCTCGGCTAAAGTAGCGCGTGCTACACCAGATGGCTACACTATTTATTTGCACCACATGGGCATGGCTACTGCACAGGCCTTGTATGACAAATTACCATACGATCCTCTGGTCGATTTTGAATACATCGGTCAAGTAGTTGATGTGCCTATGCTCCTTTTGGCTCGCAAGAATTTCCCGCCAAACAACTATAAAGAGCTCGAGGCTTACATCAAGGCCAACGGCAATAAAGTAACCATGGCTAACGCCGGTCCTGGCGCCGTATCGCAGTTGTGCGGCCTCTTGTTTCAGAGCCGTTTAGGTGTTCGCTTAACTAATGTTCCATACAAAGGTACTGGCCCAGCATTGACCGATTTGATGGGTGGCCAAGTTGACATGTTGTGTGACCAAACTACCCAAACGATTAGCGTTGTGAAAGACAATCGCGTCAAGGTATACGGCACCACCACACCAAAACGCTTGTCTGCATTGCCTAACGTTCCTACTTTGGATCAAGAAGGCCTAAAAGGCTTTGAAGTCAAGGTATGGCACGGTCTTTACACACCAAAGAATGTGCCGCAAGCCATTCAAACCAAACTCAATACTGCCCTCAAGGCAGCCTTGAATGATCCGGATGTGAAGAAGCGTTTGGCTGATTCGAATATTGACGTTGTGTCAATGGACAAAGTCAGTGCGAGCGGCCTCAAGACCCACCTCGATAGCGAGATCAATAAATGGGGTCCTGTGATTCGTAAAGCCAATATTCCAGACTAAGTTGTATCTAGTCAGCGGAATTCGTTCCGCGGTATAAAAGCAAAAAACCAGCGATGCGTCGCTGGTTTTTTTATGCGCTCAATGAATGTTCTTAAGTCAATCCACTCAGCCCTTACGAAAGAGGTATCCGGTTTGTGCCCGTGCGGCGCGTGCCCGCCAACTTGATCGAATCAGTGAAGCAATCGCCCATAAACCCAAAAATGGATCCAGAATGTAGTCCCACAGATTGGTAGACTCATGCCACCCTGCGGCCCACGCCAAAATAGCCAGCGCCAAAATAATCGCAATGCGATTAGAGCCGGCGGACCAGGCAGCGAAGGCCGCACCAATCACCGCAGCCAATAGGGCAATTGAGCCATATCCCCAAGCATAGGGATCCAGCATTCCAATACCCAAAGCAAATGGATAAAAAGCAATCGCAACGAGCGCAATCCAAACCTTCATCACTGCAGGTACGTGGATTTCTTTTGGCGAAAAATAAGCCGTCCACAAGAGCAGCATCGAGGTAATACTCAGCTCACCCGTAAAGCCCCGCACATAAGCAGCCAGGGGCAACTCCAGTGGCAAAAATAAGGTAAACACCGGCCAGAACATGAGGTTGGCAAGTATTAAGCAAACCAATACGCGCAGACCCATCATGCGAACATTATTTTTCTCTTTGAAGAACAATGCCTGCATCAAGCATATCAATACGATTGTAGAACTGATTGCAATTTCCATTAGCGCAACGATTTGCATTACCGAGTTTGAAACCATCAGGAGCTCCCTTTCGGGTTCTTTTTGCTTTCAATCCAGCGGGGATCAAACTGAATGTGCTTCATCTTTTTACGATCGTAGGTATAGATGAGATGCACTTCACCGTTCGCGCCTAGTAGTAAATAGGGGTAGGAAAATTCGCGATAGAGGCCATTGGTCAGTGTTTGGTCGCTCTCCACTTCCGCAACCACATTCCAGTTGCTGCTTCCGGCTGGCGCCATTGCCAACACCAGACGATGGCGCGCCGACTCCAAGTCATTCAACGCGATGAGGCGATCACCGTTGGATAACTGCAGGCCCGCAATCGCAGCGTTTGGATTAGCCAAATCTAAATCGGTTCCGCTAACCCACGATTGACCCGCGTTTTCGGTCAGTGCACTGGCAACGCGGGGTGGGCCTACGGACCTTGCTTGCCTGAAATAGGCAACGGCTTTTTCAGGGGAATCAATAAAGACGATGGGTTGCAATAAAGCGCGGCCGGAACTCATGCGGCGCTTATCAATTACCTGGCTACCATCAATCCGAATCAGCTCTCCAAACTTACCCATCCACTCGTGATACACCGGCAAACCGAGGGTGCCGTCGGTAAAATCAAATCCGGGCGCTTTGATCAAGGTACTTAAATTGAGCGCAGGTGAGGTGATAAGGCGCTGCGGACGTGACCAACTCATGCCCTCATCGCTGGACTCCATCCAGCTAATGGAACTACCGGCCCAGCCGCCCACGGACACCGTGACAAAGTAGAGTTGCAATTTACCTTGGCTTGAGCGCACCGGCAATGGATTACCGAGTTTTTTAATGTAACGCGATAAGCCCTTTTCAGCGGTAACTCGGTCGATCACTACTTCAGGGCTAGCCCAGCTGCCGGCCTTGGTATCCAACACAGCTGTTTGAATTACGACGTCCTTGGCGCCTTCCCTGGATCCTGCAAACCAAAATGCACGCAGATTGCCATCATTTAAAAGGATTGCAGAACCCGCATGGACCGAGGGCGCTGCAGTCTCGGGAATAAACCGGGCTTGCGGCTCAGGAATGCTGACTTGAGTACTGATTTGCGGCTTTTTTCCTGCTACTGGTGCAGCAACTTCGGCTACTGCCAATTCGGATTCCATTGCCATCGGCATTGCAAATGGGGTCCAAGGCAGCCGACTGTCTATGTGAATGTAACCGGCAACACCAGCCAAAGCTAGGATGCATAAACTCGCAATGCGCATCATCGGCAAGCATCCGGTGAGGCGCTGACTACAGCAGATGGGGAGTAAATAAGGTATTCGTTCACGAAGAGGTATTGTCCCATCTCGCCGCGAATGATTGCCAAAATCTCCTCCTGGCTATGGCGTGCGCGCATCTCCATGCGCTTGCCTAAGACTTGGCAGTCATCGCAGAATACCGGCACTACGCCGAGTGGCGAATAGGCTGCAAAATACGGATACCGTTTGGCTAATTCAGCACCATTAGCGGCCTCGCTGGCTGGATAACCCTGTAAACGCGCGCCCGGTAGTAACAGTCGGTATTCCTCATCCTTAGCCCGGAAATCACACGGTACGGCAACTAGCTTATCTTGAACACGCGCAATCGCCTGTGCATCGTAACGGCCAATTTGCCCTTCGAGTGGAGCAAGTCCAGTATTGAGGGTCAAGTAGCAAATGAAGCACGTCGCCAATGCCATGAGCTTCGTTGTATTGGCCTGAATAAAGCCCCACGCCACCAGCGCAATACCGCAGCCAAGCAAGAGCCAATGCCAAATCGAGTATTGCCATAGCAGTGGGCTAGCCCAGTCTCCACCCTCTAGATGAATACTGACCCAAGCCAATGCAAGCAAGACAATCAATTGCAGTGCTAGCGCCACCCGAAATCCCCACAAAGGCAGGCGATGCCAATGCAGCGCGATTAATGCAGCAAGGGCTGGCATCACTGGGAGTAAATAGCGACCTGAACGCTGGCTCGGCAGGCTAAACACAATTAAAAAGGCAAGGACCAAAAGCCACAATAGGCGCTCTTCCATATCGGTAACGGCACGTTCACGCCACGATTGCCAACCCAGCGATATCAAGACAAAAGCAAAGAGGCCGGCATTGCCAATGGTTGTTAGCAGCAGTAGCCAAATGCTATCGCCGCCGCGAACCAAATCTAAAAAGTAATTGCTCGTACGCGCGCCAAACTTTCCTGCGTTCTCACCCAAAACAAACTCACGCCAAATTGCCTCAGGGTTGGGGTCCAGTGCAAACCACAGGCCAAAAATACCCAGCGATAGCAAACCAATTAGGATGAGCTTATACAGATCGCGCTTGAGTACATCGATCAGGCGCCATTCACGCCAGCAACCGTACCAGAGCAGTAATGCAAAGCAGGCAGGTAGCACGTAGGCGAAGGATTTATATAAGAGACCTAAGCCGATACTGATTGCAGCAAACAGTGGGAAAAGGATTCGCGAATCAAACGCAGCACGGCCCCAATACAGCAATGCAAAAAATGGCAGGCTCAGAAAAAAGACTTCGGGCGGATCAGTGAGATAAGGACGCCCATAGCGGTAAGTTGCAAAGAAGGATAACCACACGACAGCGGCAAGCAATCCAGTCTGGACTTTCCCAGAAAAACGCGCCACCGCTAAGAACAAAAAGAATGCCGTTAAACCGGTATACAGCACACTAGGCCAGCGTAACTCCAGTAAGCCCCAATGGGTGGCCCAGTCTGTGCTGGCAATTCCCTGCCAAAAGACGAGTGGCGGCTTGGTATTGCGCATGACCTCCATCTCAGACTGCAAGGGTAGCCACTGACCTAAGTCAGCCGTGATGCGGGCAATGTGCAAATAAACGTACTCATCGCCATTTTTTGGGGCAAAGCGGCTATCGAGGGCAAAACAGTAGGTCAGGATTGCTAAGGCCAGAATCAGAAGAAGAAAACGAAGGGGGATCTGGCTACGCATCACTCTATTTTATAAGGCTTAGGAAAATCCCCTATAAATTAGGGTAAACCTGCAGGCGCTTAGATTAAATAGTTGCAACAATATAAAAAAACAGTCTATACGGAGTGTTTTTTTCGCCTAAATTACTACTAAGATAGCAATCTAGATGTAAATAGTGCTTGTTTTAATTTTTTCATAATGGAGAGCATTCAAATGCACATTACCCTACGCAAACTAGGCTTAGGAATTGCGGTCTTTTTAGGCTTATCGCAGGTCAGCATGCTGGCTGCTGCGCAAAATGCCGACGCCACCAAGCTGTACCATCGCAGCCTTGCAGCCACCTGCGCAAACTGCCATGGTACTGATGGTAAAGGGGTTCCAGAGGCAGGCATGCCGCTGATCAATAACCTCACCAGCGAGCAGATACTTACCACGATGAAGGCTTATAAGTCGGGCGCACGCGAGGGCACCATCATGCATCAGCTAGCCAAAGGCTATAGCGACGAACAATTGCAAATCATTGCCAACCAGCTTGGTAAGAAATAAGGAGATGACTATGAATCGTCGACATTTTATGGGCCAAAGTGCTGCGGCCCTGGGTTTATTGACCGGTTTATCCGGCCCTGCCCGTGCAGCCAATTTACAAAAAGCCGAGATCCTCGTGATTGGTGGCGGTTACGGCGGCGCTACCGCAGCCAAATACCTACGCCTGTTCTCGAATAACACCGCCCGCGTCACCATCATTGAGCCCAATCCTGAATTTATCTCCTGCCCAATGTCCAACCTCGTTGTTGGTGGATCGCGCAAGCTTTCGGAATTAACGGTTTCGTATGATGGCCTGAGCAAGCGCCATGGCATCAAGATCGTCAAAGACAGCGTGGTTAGCATTGATGCAGCCAAACAAACGGTGCAATTGGCCTCTGGCAAATCCATGCGCTTTGATAAAGTGGTCCTCTCGCCCGGTATCGGCATGATAATGGATAGCGTTCAAGGTTTAGCGCAAGCCAATCAAGCTGGTGTGACTTTGCAAGCCTGGAAAGCGGGTCCTGAAACCGTCGCCTTGCACAATCAAATCGCTGCGATGCGTGAAGGTGGTGTATTTGCAATCACCATTCCCGAAGCGCCCTATCGCTGCCCTCCTGGGCCCTATGAGCGTGCTTGCCAAGTTGCCTCCTACCTGAAAGCAAACAATCCCAAAGGCAAGGTCTTGATTTTGGATGCGAACCAAGACGTGACCTCGAAGGCAGGACTCTTCAAAAAGGTATGGGCTGAGCAGTATGCCGGCATGGTTGAGTACCGCCCCAAGCACAATGCCGTTGCTGTCGACGCAAAAACCAAGACCATCAAGTTTGATGTCCAAGACGACGTGAAGGCCGATGTCTTAAACATTCTGCCTGCAATGCGTGCCGGTGATGTGGCAGTTAAATCGGGTATCGCCAACTCCAATGGACGCTGGGCTAATGTGAACTACATTAACTTTGAGTCGACGGTAGCAAAGAACGTGCACGTGATTGGTGATGCCATTCAGGTTGCGCCGCTCATGCCTAAGTCTGGTCACATGGCAAACCAACATGCCAAAGTTACGGCTGCGGCGATTGTGGCTGAACTCAGCGGCTGGGAAGTCAATCCAGCTCCGGTTCTCACTAATACGTGCTATAGCTTTGTGAATGCCAGAGAAGTGGTCCACGTTGCCAGCGTGCATCAGTACAACGCAGCCGAGAAAACCTTCAGAACCGTTCCAGGTTCGGGCGGTCTTTCAGCAGAACCAACCACCTTGGAAGGTGTCTATGCCTGGGGCTGGGCTCGCAATATCTGGGCGGATAGCTTGGCGTAATGGCAGCAGCATTTAGCTAAATACCGAAGGTAAAAAGGAGCTTATTCGTAAGCTCCTTTTTTATTAGGCGCGGCCGGCTTTAAGACGAAATGGCATTACGCGCATTGCGCGCCCGGCGGCGCTTACTGATAATAAAGAAAAGAATGGCTACGATTGGCGCAGCAATGGCGGCAGTAATCTCTGGATAAATCGGCAGACCCGCTTCCTTGCCGCCTTTAGCAACATAGAACAAGAGGCCGACCAAGTAATAGGTCAGGACGAGTACCGATAAACTATCCACCGTCTCTTGCATCCGCAATTGCAACTTTGCCCGCTTATCCATACTGGCCAATAAAGCTTGCGTCTGCTCTTCATTGACGAACTCAATTCGCGTACGCAAGGTTTGGGTTGTTCTCGAGACGCGATCGGATAACTCTTTGAGACGGCGCTGTGTCCACAGGCAAGTGCCCATGGCTGGCTGAAAGCGCCGATCCATGAACTCCACCAAGGTCTGAACACCGGGAATCGGCTCTTCATTAAGCTCAGCTAGATTTTTATTCACGAGTTGACTGTAAGCTTCTGCAGCGGTAAAGCGCAGGCCAAACTCAGAAATCCATTGCTCTGTCTTTGATGCCAGCTGAGAGAGCTCAGATAAAAATTCACCGTTCTTTTTTAACTGACTACCCGAGTCGGTTTGCAACAAGGCAATTTCTTTCGACATCTGCGCCAAATCCGACTCGGCATTGCGCAGCGGCAAGGAAAGTCCCTTGGCCACTGGGAAAGCCAGCATTGCTGCCATGCGATAGGTTTCTACTTCCGTAATGCGGCGCGCCACCCGCCCCGCTTGACGCGAGCCCAAGGTATTGTGCGGGACGTAATAGGAGATAAAGCCATCCTCATTTAAGTTGAGGTCAGTCCAAAGCTGGGCCCGTCGATTGGACATGATGTAGCTACCGAGTAATGTATTGCCATTAAAAATAGCAGCTACTTCTTCTGCATCAGTAAAGAGGTTGCGGTCTTCAAAGGCAATATCAATCGCGGTAATACGCTGACCGCCAGCCGCCTCAATCGATGGGCAAGCCATTTTTTGCAATACCGCATTAAGGCGTTCCAAAATGGCGTGGCGCGTTTGGATGAGCGGCTTATCTACTGCAGCACTTTGCTGCACAATCGCAGCAATGGTCGCAAACTCACCGTGCAGCTCCCACTTAATGATGATGCGCTCAGGGGCAGCAGATAACTCAATCGATCTAAAAAAGTGATCTTGACTGGCATTGCCCTTAGTTTGAACGGCCTTTGAGAGGCACTCAATCCAGTCGATCTGCAGCTGACGCGACTGTGCATCCAATAAGAATGCCTGCGACAAAATACGTTCTTTTGGCCACTGCGCTACGGGCGGCCTAGAATGTACCTCTTCGTGAAGCACCTGCCTTAAGGGGTGATCATAGGGTTTCATGTTGCGCACATCCCGTTCATGGTCGTATTAATTCTTAAATGATACCGCTAAAAATTGGCAAAAAAGGGGTCTGAAGCAGTAAATTGAGGCCTGCCTATAGAATAGGAATTCATCCGAAATTGAATAGCCCCTATGTCACCCCACCCCTCCGATAGCCTTGAATGGGTCGCCCGTGTGCACCTAGCCGCATGCTACCGCTTGTGCGCACTAAATCAGTGGGATGATCTGATTTACACACACATTTCTGCCGCAATTCCGGGAGAGCCCGATCACTATTTGATCAATCCCTTTGGTATGCAGTTTGATGAAATCACCGCCTCCAGTTTGCTCAAAGTCAATCTGCAAGGGGAATTGCTCCCCAATCAATCTGGCATGGTGAACCCGACCGGCTTTGCTATTCATGGCGCTATCCACCGGGCGCGTGCCGATGCCCAGTGCGTGATGCATTTGCATAACACCGCCGGCATCGCTGTCTCTGCTCAGCGCGATGGACTTCTGCCTTTATCGCAACACGCCATGCGTTTTATGGGGCACCTTGGGTACCATGATTATGAGGGCCTGGCGCTGACCGAATCGGAAGGAACGCATTTAGTCGCTCACCTAGGAAATTACCCCGCCATGCTATTGCGCAACCATGGCACGCTCACGGTAGGCCGCACGATTGCCGAAGCCTATGTGGTGATGGCCACCCTGATTAAAGCCTGTGAAATTCAAATTGCAGCTTTAAGTAGTCCCCATTTACACCTACCCAGCAATGCAGTTATCAGTCGAGCAGCAAACGAGCTACACGATGCTGGCGCAGAAGAAGGTGTACTCGAGTGGCCTGCTTTACTGCGCAAACTCGACCGAATTGATCCTAGCTACAAACAGTAAAGTAAACCAATATCTTCACCCGAATTTTAACCAGACAGGAAAATGCTATGCCCACGATTAATGTTCAGATATTTGCTGGTCGTACTCATGAGCAAAAACGTCAATTCGTTGAAGCGGTAACCCGCGTCACCTGCGAAACCCTCAACTGCTCAGCAGAATCAGTTGACATCATCTTAACGGATGTCACTAAAGAGAATTGGGCTACTGGCGGCACCCTGTGGAGCGACAAAAAGTAGTAATCTACAGCTGCGCATCCGCCTTGGTAGGCGATGGATCGCTCGCTGAAGTGAGGTAAGGACGTTCACCACGAATCAAGCAATTACGGACATAGTCCATGCTACTGCGTAAGCTGTAATAGTCGCTAGCCAATCTCTTGGGAACTTTTAAGGTCAGGGCTTCGGCCTCCATTTGATTGACTTGCTTAATGTATTCATCGCACAAGGCAGGATCAAAATTGACTGCAAGCTCTTGTTCAAAAATCCATAGATTTCCGTACATTTTTTGAATCCGAACCTGGACGCGCTTGTTCCGGTAATTCGGCAAGCTAGAAAGGATCGGATATGCAAATGCCATAAATGGTAGAACCAAGATAAACATCCGATGAACAAACTCAGCCACCCAGAATGGCAGGTAATTCATGATCGGTGGGACACCACTCTTTTCAAATCGAGTAGCGACGACACTCTCTGGAAATGCAGAACGATTAAATTTGGGGAACTCTCCACGTTTAGCAAAGAAGGATTGCTTGCCATTGATCGCTTCAGCAGCCTCTAAAAATAGGTATTGCAGGGCTGGATGCATCCGGTCATCAACCAATAACTGTGTAGTAGTGGACAACAATCGAATAGTCTGCGGTGGAAAATCACGAATCAAGCTAAAGCTGGCTGTGGGCACCGTCAGAATTTCGAGGTAAGGAAGTATGCGAGTAAAGGCTTCGGCACGATTAAACCCAATCAAATGCAGATTGGGATCACTCAGCAATGTTTGAATGTTGGGTGATTCCAGTTGATCGGCTATAAAAAGGACATCGATCTCACCGAGTATTAAAGCCTTGACTCCATCCGCTGAGGATAATGTCAGAAATTGAGGGATCAACCGCTCTAAACCAGCAGCCTTCAGAAGATGCAAGGCCTGGCTATGCGTTCCACTACCGACATCCCCAATCGAGACCTTCCTACTTAAGAGTTTCTTAAAACGATCCTCTTGAAAATGAAAATCAGCAGCCTCCAGTACCGGCCCTCGGTAAAAGAACCAAATCGGCTCAAAGGCAATACTACCGAGCGACACAATACCGGCTATGCCATTTGGGTTATAAATCCCTGCCTGAACAAACGCCGCCTGAACAGGGTCTTTTCGATCACTTAGCCGCGCCATGTTTTCTTGGGCACCACGCGAAGAAACGAGCTCTAAAGTGACGCCTTTTTTTGCAAAATAGTCGACGTATTTCTTTGCCAGCATCTGATAGGAGCCACCCTCGGTACCGGTTGCCATCAAAATCCGCTTGGGCGGGGGTGGATCTGCTAGCCACCATACCAGCATTAATCCGGCAAACAACAGCAATAGCAATGGCCAGGTTTCACGCAGAAACTGAACAAAACTGCCCCACCTATCCTGAACGGTCTCACAGAGACCGAGCCAAGTATCTTTTACATCCTCTTTTACGCTACTCATGCATAACCAGTCCATTAAAATAGGTAAACATCATAATAATGATCTTATTTACATATTAGCTATTTATGTATGTAACGATATTAGCTAAAAAGGAGCGGCATGCGAACGATCGTCGTTATAGGCACAGGGACAATGGCTGCGGGTATTGCAGCTGGATTCATTGCAGAGCAGTATTCTGTGGTCATTTTAGGCAGAAGTGTAGAAAAGGCCAATTCCTGCCTCGCAAAGGGGATTGCCCTAAGCCAGGCATCTGTGTCGACAGAATTACATCATCAGATTGGATTAATCGATACCTGGGATGCATGGGATAACTGCGTGTGGGTGATTGAAACGGTTACTGAGAATCTAGCCATTAAACAGGCCATTTTTAAGCTACTAGATGAACGCGTACCGACCAGTATTCCGATTGGCAGTAATAGCTCTGGATTCCCCATCACCAAAATTGCCCAAGGGCTCCCAACAGCCGCTCGCATGATGGGGGCGCATTACTTTATGCCGGCGGATATTGTTCCTTTGGTTGAGATTGTGATGGGTGAAAAAACCGATCCGATATTCGCAGAACAGGTATGCGCACTCTACAAATCGATTCACAAAAAACCAGTGCTAGTAAAGAAGGACATACCTGGTTTTTTAGCAAACCGCATTCAGCATGCACTCATGCGTGAAGCGCTCGCTTTAGTCGATGCTGGCATTGCGACGCCCGATGATATTGATGATGCGGTACGTTATAGCTTTGGCTTTCGCTATGCAGCAGTTGGCCCCATGACCCAGAAGGAAATTTCGGGATGGGACGGTATGGCCAATGCTGCGAAGGAAATCTACCCCTCGCTCTCGAACATCGATGCCATTCCACCCAGCTTGGCCAAGCTAATGGCGGAAGGGAAAACTGGAATCAAAGCGGGGGAAGGCTTTCGCAAATGGAGCCCGGAAGAGAGTAAGGCAATGAACGCACAATACACCCGCAGACTCAAAGCGGCATTTGATGTATTGCAAATGGAATAAGGCTTAAAACCATGATTGAAATTTCTGAAAAGCGCCTGATTGGCCCTGTTATTCGCTTGCATCCCAATGACAATGTCGTCGTAGCCCGAATCGATGTTGGCATTGGCACTGAAGTCCAAAGCGAGCATTTCACCAGCCGCAGTCAAGTACCGGCAGGCTACAAAATTGCGGCAAGGCTAATAAAAAAAGGCGAAGTCATTCTAAAGTACAACGTCACCGTTGGCTTTGCAAATGTGGACATTGAGCCCGGCACCATGGTGCATGGCCACAATACCGACTTTAAAGAATTTGATCGGGACTACGCCTACGCCAGTGAATTTAAACCCACGGTTCTTTTACCAGAATCGGAACGCGCTACCTTTGAGGGGTATGTGCGCGCCAATGGCAAAGTGGGTACGCGCAATTTCATTGGCATTTTGTCCACGGTCAATTGCTCAGCGACCGTAGTCAATAAGATTGCAGAATGGTTTACGCCCGAGCGTTTAGCCGAGTATCCCAATGTGGATGGCGTGGTTGCATTTAGTCACTCGATTGGCTGCGGTATGGAAATGACCGGCGAGCCAATGCAATTGCTTCGCCGCACGATGGCGGGTTACGCACGGCACCCCAACCTAGCCGCCGCTTTAGTGATTGGGCTGGGCTGTGAGCGCAATCAGCTCAAAGGCTTAATGGAGCAGGAAGACCTTAAAGAAGGCTCGACCTTACACACCTTCATCATGCAAGAAAGTGGTGGTACCCGTAAGACCATTGAGGCTGGCATTGAAGCGGTTAAAGCGCTATTACCCAATGCGAATAAAGTAAAACGGGAGACCGTCTCCGCAAGCCACCTGTGCGTTGGCCTGCAGTGCGGAGGCTCCGATGGTTTTTCATCGATTACTGCTAATCCCGCGCTCGGCGCCGCAATTGATATTCTTGCAAGGCATGGGGGTACTGGGATTCTCTCGGAAACACCCGAGATTTATGGCGTTGAACATACCCTCACCCGGCGCGCTGCTACTAAAGAAATTGGTGAAAAACTAATCCAGCGCATTCGTTGGTGGAAAGACGAGTACTCGGTTGGTCGTGATGTCCAAATTAACGGTCAAGTGAGTCCCGGCAATCAGGTTGGCGGCCTTGCTAATATTTTTGAGAAGTCCCTTGGCTCTTCCATGAAAGGCGGAACAGGTCCGCTGATGGAGGTTTACCGGTATGCCGAGCCAGTAACAACGAAGGGCTTTGTCTTTATGGATACCCCGGGCTTTGATCCCGTATCGGCAACCGGTCAGATTGCGGGCGGAGCCAATTTAATTGCCTTTACTACGGGCCGCGGCTCGATGTTTGGTAGCAAGCCCGCGCCCTGCATCAAACTAGCTACCAATACGCCAATGTACTCACGATTAACGGAAGACATGGATATTAACTGCGGTGAGATTTTAGATGGCACCGTGTCTGTACAAGAAATGGGGCAACGTATTTTTGAACTCTTCTTAGATACCGCCTCCGGCAAGCCATCCAAAAGTGAGCTTCTCGGTTTAGGTGACTACGAATTTGTACCCTGGCAAATTGGCATTATGAGTTAAGCCAAAAGGCTGGGACGTGGACCAGCCTTTTTTCTGTATTCAGGCGCTGTAAAGATCTGTAAAATGGATTGAAGCACCAATCAATACCACCACAGGAGTTGCTTTCGCCTGATGAAATTCAAAGACTATTACGAAACGCTCGGCGTTGCCCGCAGCGCAAGCCCGGACGAGATTAAGCAAGCCTATCGCAAGCTGGCGCGCAAATACCACCCAGACGTTAGCAAAGAAGCGGGCGCTGAGGAGCGCTTTAAAGAAGTAGGCGAAGCATTTGCGGTATTAAAAGACCCCGAAAAGCGCACAGCCTACGATCAAATGGGCAGCAATTGGAAGAGCGGGCAAGACTTTAGCCCCCCACCCGATTGGAATGGCGGCGGCTTTAGCGATGGTGAATTTAGCGGTGACCAGAGTGACTTTTTTGAGTCTCTGTTTGGCCGGGGTGCTCGGGCGCAGGCTGGCCGGCAATCGCAGCCCCGATCCGCCAAAGGCCAAGATCAGCATGCCAAGATCATGATTGACTTGATTGATGCCTACCAAGGCGCCAAGCGTACCATTGGACTCAGCATGCCGGCCTACGATGATCAGGGTCAGATGTTCATGCAAGAGCGCAAATTGGATGTCAGCATTCCTCAAGGCATTCGCGCGGGCCAGAATTTACGACTTGCAGGCCAAGCAGGTCCTGGTTTTGGTGGCGGGCCAGCAGGCGATCTGTATTTGGAGATTGGTATTCAGGCGGATCCGATCTACCGAGTCGACGGTAAGGATGTGTTTTTAGATTTACCGCTGAGTCCGTGGGAAGCGGCCTTAGGCACTACCGTTAATGTGCCGATGCCAACCGGCACCCTACTTGAACTAACGATTCCGCCCGGCACTCCTGCTGGACGCAAGATGCGACTCAAAGGTAAAGGTATCCCCAGCAAAGAACCGGGTGATCTCTACGTTGTACCGAGCATAGTTTTACCCAAGGCAGAAACCGAGGCGCAAAAAGAAGCCTATCGCACGCTGCAAGGTGCATTTGATTTCAAGCCCAGAAGTCACTGAAAGGGATAAACGTTATGACACAAACCCACATTACTTGGATTGAAGGCAGCATTGTTGAGCATGAAGTACATATGACAATAGTGGAATTAGCACAAGCGACGCGCACTCCAGAAGACCTAATCATGGCCTGGGTCTCCGAGGGCGTTTTAAGTCCTGCTGGTGCATCGCCCCAAGACTGGCGATTTAGCGGTGACTCACTCAAGCGCGCAAAAACAGCTGCCCGCCTCATGCACGATTTGGAGCTGAATTCCCCTGGAGTGGCGCTTGCCCTGGATTTGCTGGATGAGCTGGATCGGCTACGTAGTCAACTTCACCTGGCTAATACTGCCAATACCACTGCAAGCAAAGAATAAGTAAGCTCGAGCTTAGGACTCGGAACGGCTTAGTAGTAATTCCCAGCGCTGCAGCAAGGCATCGACCTGATTGGTCACTTCTGTTAAGCGGGCTTGCATGCTCGCAGCCAGTTCAGGTTCATTTTTGTATAAATCGGGATTGCTCATCGCCAAGCCAATCTCAGCTTGCTCTGTTTCGAGAACCTCTATCTGTAAAGGCAATGCCTCTAACTCGTGGCGCTCTTTGCCATTGAGTTTTTGAATACCGCTTTTAGTAGCAACTGGCTTTGCATCCTTAGGTTCTTTTTCTGCTGGCTTGATGCTTGCTTTTACAGCAGGCTCTATCTTTAGGCTGCCGTTTTCCGAGCGAATTTTATCGGAGCGCGCCTTCTGTATTTTCCAGTCCTCATAGCCACCTTCGTACTCACGCCAAAATCCATCGCCCTCATTGGCAATAATGCTCGTCACCACATTATCCAAAAAGTAACGGTCGTGGCTGACTAAAAAGACCGTGCCCTTATAGTCCTGAAGCAGTTGCTCCAAGAGATCCAAGGTATCGATGTCTAAGTCGTTGGTAGGTTCATCCAATACCAGGACATTAGCTGGCCTTGCAAATAGGCGGGCGAGCAGCAGGCGATTGCGCTCACCACCCGATAAGGTACTGACTGGCGAATTGGTGCGCTCTGGCGCGAATAAGAAATCACTTAAATAACTCTTGACGTGTTTGCGATTGCCGTTGATTTCAATCCATTCGCTTCCAGGGCTGATGTAATCTTCCAGCGACGCATTGAGATCAAGGCCTTCGCGCATTTGATCAAAATACGCCACTTCAATGCGCGTCCCCATCACCGCCGTTCCCGAGTCCGGCGCAATCGTGCCGAGAATCAGCTTTAACAAGGTTGTCTTGCCAGCGCCATTGGGACCCAGGAGGCCAACTTTATCGCCGCGCAAGATGGTGGCTGTAAAGTCTTGAACGATTGGGCGATCGTATGCTTTAGATACGTTCTGCAAGTCTGCGACGATCTTGCCGCTGCGATCACCCGCAGAGACTGCCAACTTCACCTGACCCATTTCGTCGCGGCGCTGCGCACGACTGGCGCGTAATTTTTCCAAGCGGGCAATTCTGCCAACGCTACGTGTACGCCTTGCCTCAACCCCTTTGCGAATCCATACCTCTTCTTGCGCTAGCAGTTTGTCTGCCCTTGCATTGGCCAAAGATTCCGCATTGAGCTCTTGGTCCTTTAAGACCTCGTACGCTGAAAAGTTTCCAGGATAGCCGCGCAAAATGCCACGATCCAATTCCACAATTTGGGTACAGACCGCATCCAAGAATGCACGGTCGTGGGTAATTAATACCACTGAGCCTTGATACTCTTTTAATAATTCCTCTAACCACGCGATGGAGTCTAAGTCCAAGTGGTTGGTTGGCTCATCCAGCAGCAGCACGTCTGGAACCGCAACCAAGGCTTGCGCTAAGGCAACGCGCTTTTTAGTGCCACCCGATAGCGCCGTGATTTTCATCTCGGCTTGCAAATGCAAGCGGTCGAGGGTTTCGTGAACACGCTGCTCCCAGTTCCAGCCGCTAACGGCTTCTAAGGCCGATTGCAGCTCGTCGAGTCGCTGATGGGATGCATCGTCCCAATCGCCTACGCTCAGGGCCTCATATTCTTCCCGTAAGGACTTTGCCTGGGATACGCCTTTTGAGACCGCATCAAATACGGTTTCCGTAGCCTCAAAGATCGGCTCTTGGGGAACATAGGCAATACGCAAGCCTTGCTGGTATTGCAATAGGCCGTCGTCCAGCTTTTCAAGGCCAGCCAAGATTTTAAGGAGGGATGATTTACCAGTGCCATTGCGGCCAATTAAGCCAACGCGCTCACCTGATTCAAGCGTAAAAGCCGTGTTAGCAAGTAAGTCAACGTGGCCAAAAGCCAGTTTTGCATCTGTAAGTACGATTAAAGCCATGCCGCATTATCGTCTGTTCTGAAAACCCAGGCCGATAAACGCCATGTTTGAACCTTTCCTTACTGGGAGTGCTGGGCCAAATACTCCAATGCCAGGGCCTCGGCGACTTTGATGCCATCGATTCCGGCGGACATAATGCCGCCAGCGTATCCAGCGCCCTCTCCTGCAGGGTATAGGCCTTTAATATTCATGCTTTGGTAATTCGCGCCGCGCGTGATCCTTAGTGGCGATGAGGTACGGGTTTCAACGCCGGTCAGTACGGCATCGTTCATCGAAAAACCTAGTATCTGTTTTTCAAATGCAGGAATCGCTTCTCGAATGGCCTCAATCGCATAGTCTGGCAAACTGCTGGCGAGATCCGTTAAATGGACGCCTGGTTTATACGATGGCAATACGCTACCAAATTCGGTGGAAGGTCTTTGCGCCAGAAAGTCACCAACCAATTGACCGGGCGCTTCATAGTTTTTACCGCCGAGCTCAAACGCCTTAGATTCAATCGCGCGCTGAAATTCAATTCCGGCCATTGGGCCGCCCGGATAATCGTCTGGGGTAATGCCCACCACGATGCCGGCATTGGCATTGCGCTCATTCCGCGAATATTGGCTCATGCCATTGGTAACTACACGGTTCGGCTCCGAAGTGGCAGCCACTACCGTGCCGCCCGGGCACATGCAAAAGCTATAGACAGAGCGCCCATTTTTGGCATGGTGTACTAATTTGTAATCGGCCGCCCCAATCAAGGGGTTGCCCGCATGGGGACCCAAGCGCGCCCGATCGATCATCGACTGAGGGTGCTCAATCCGAAATCCAATCGAGAATGGCTTTGCCTCTAAATACACGCCGGCATCATGCAAGGCCTGAAAGGTATCGCGCGCACTGTGACCCAAAGCCAAGATGACATGATTTGCAGAAAGGCGACTGCCATCTTCAAGCAGTACTCCGCACATTTTTTGATCCTGAATATCAAATCCCGTTACTTTTTGGGAGAAGCGAATTTCACCGCCCAAAGCAATAATCTCTTGGCGCATTTTTTCAACTACGCCGACTAAACGAAAGGTGCCGATGTGAGGCTTGGCAACGTACAAAATTTCTGCGGGGGCGCCTGCTTTGACAAACTCATGCAAGACTTTACGGCCATAAAACTTGGGATCTTTCACTTGGCTCCACAATTTGCCATCGGAAAAGGTACCTGCACCACCCTCCCCAAATTGCACATTGGATTCTGGGTTCAGCGTATTTTTGCGCCACAAGCCCCAGGTATCTTGGGTACGCTCTCGCACTGCTTTTCCGCGCTCAAGGACAATCGGCTTAAAGCCCATTTGTGCTAGCAGCAGCGCTGCAAAAATACCGCAGGGGCCAAAGCCAATCACGACTGGCTGCTGCTCCATTTTTTGAGGGGCTTTCGCAATAAAGTGATAGCGGGTATCGGGCGATGGTCGCACATGGACGCTACCAGCAAATCGCGTTAATACCTGCGCTTCGTCTTTCACTGAAACATCGACGGTATAGATGAATGCCAAGGCGACATTTTTACGAGCGTCATAGCTGCGCTTAAACACCTCAAAGGAAATCAGATCTTTTGGGGTAATTTTAAGAAAGCGCACGATCGCTTCCTCCAGTGCTTCTGGGGCATGGTCAATCGCAAGGCGCAGCTCGGTAATTCGGATCATAGGGCTATACGATACACAGTCTTGGGTAGTAAGTAATCATCTGCTCTAAGGGCTGTTTTTTGGTTATAGTGGACGTCATGCAATCCACACCCCTGTTTCAGTCTCGCATCGGCCTAGGCACCTGGCAAATGGGTGAAGACCCCAGTCAAGCAAAGGCGGAGTGCGCAGCGATTAGGCATGCTCTGGAGGTCGGATATCGCCTGATTGATACCGCCGAAATGTATGCCGACGGTATTGCTGAATCGCTGGTTGGCAAGGCGCTAGGGGCCTTCGCTTCTAGTCGCCGTACTGAAGTGACTTTAGTCTCCAAGGTACTGCCACACAACGCCAGTAAGAATGGCACGATTAAAGCCTGTGAAGCCAGTTTGCGGCGCATGCAATGCGACTACCTGGATCACTACCTCTTGCACTGGCAAGGCAGCCATTCCTATGAGAGCACAATCGAAGGTTTTTTAACACTGCAAGAGCGTGGGCTGATTCGCCATTTTGGTGTGAGTAACTTTGATCGCCAGGCCTTGCAGTCCTGGCGCGTAGCAGAAGAGAATGTAGGTTCTCCCTCTCATTGCCAAAGTAATCAGGTGTATTACGCCCTCAATCAACGCGGCATTGAATTTGATTTACTACCCGCCATGAATACCCCGAATATCGCACTGATGGCGTACTCGCCACTCGGCACTGGCAATCTCGCGCAGCACGTTGGCTTATCGCTTTTAGCTGCTGAACATGGCCTTTCTGCTGCGCAGCTGGCACTGGCGTGGATTTTGCGCCATCCCCATGCTGTCGCCATTCCGAAATCCACCCAGCTCGCGCGCATTGAAGAAAACTGGCAGGCAAATCAAATCCAATTGAGTGCTTCTACCTTGACTCAATTGGATGCTTTATTTCCATCGCCGACGCGCGCTAGTCCACTGGCTATCATTTAAATCTGCACACACATGATTGCCATTGAAACCCAGACTTGGTTAGCGGCGCGTAATACGGCATACGCGATTCGCTACGCTGTATTTGTAGAAGAGCAAGGCATTCATGCCGAATTGGAAATCGATGACTACGATCCGATTGCCGAGCATGTGCTGGCTTTCGTCGATGGTCAATGCGTCGCTACCGCACGTATCTATTTAGATGAGCAGGACCCCAGCAAAGCCAAGATTGGACGAATGGCAGTATTGAAGGACTTTCGCGGCCAAGGCATTGGAACAGCCTTACTCGGCGAAGCCATCCGCGCTGGAATGATGCAAGGCGCAAGCGTATTTGAGCTCCATGCACAGCAAAGTGCCGCCCCTTTCTACGCCAAACTGCAATTTAAGCCCGATGGCTCAATCTTTGACGAAGTGGGCATTCCGCATCAGCGCATGCGCCTCGTTCTGGGCGCTCCAGCACCGTAATCCCGCAAGGGGATTATGATGGTCTGTTTTCTGCAGCCAATCAGGGCAAACGGCAGATTAATCTAGGGATCTTTTCATGGCATTACGCGCCACTATTCACAAAGCAGAACTCCACATCTCTGATGGGGATCGCTACTACTATGCCAGTCACCCCTTAACAATTGCAAAACATCCGTCTGAGACTGATGAGCGCATGATGATTCGTCTGATTGCTTTTGCGCTCAATGCACAAGAGCATTTGGTTTTTACCAAAGGATTGAGCGATACCGACGAGCCTGATATTTGGGTGAAAGACCTGACCGGCGCCATCAATCTGTGGATTGATATTGGCCAGCCCGATGAGCGGCGCATTCTGAAAGCCTGCGGTCGATCCGATCAAGTGGCCGTCTATTGCTATGCCGGTAATACCAGTAAGTTATGGTGGGACAGCATCAAAAATAAGCTGGATCGTGCGCGCAATTTGAGCATTGTGGCAATACCCGAAGAGCAGTCCAAGGCCTTAATTGCACTGGTGGAACGCAGCATGATTATTCACATCAACATTCAAGATGGCGAGATGCTGGTCTCTGCGGATCAAGGTCAAGTCACTGTGGTTCCCGAGATCTGGAAAGCGCCTGCTAGCTAAGGCGCTTACTCCGTAAATGAATACTGCTTTGACTGATATAAAACCCCGTCTGGTTCTGGATACCAATGTCATTTTGGATCTAGTGGTGTTTAAAGACCCCAGTGCTGAGCCGATTCGGCTGCTACTTGATGCCAAGTTAGTCGATGCAGTAAGAACGCCCGCATCGATGGCAGAACTGATCGATGTCATTGGGCGTCCGGCCTTTAAGCTCAGCCCAGAAGATCAAGAAGCTATTGTGCAGGCATGGGAGGCGAGCTCTAGGCAGCTGGAGAATACTGCGATTGAGCCAGCCCCATTCACTTGCCGCGACCCTGATGATCAAGTATTCATTAATATGGCCTATAGTCTTCGTCCGGCCTTGCTATTGAGTAAAGACTTGCGCGTACTAGAGTTACGCGCCATCGCCAAGCACCACGGCGTGGAGATTAGCAATCAGTACGATTGCCTTCAGGTACTGCTTAGCTAGCGCTTGCCAGAACATCAGACTCCAAACTGTGAATCACTTCAGCTGCAATCTGAAACGAGCGCAGGCGCGCCGCATGATCAAAGATCTGACCCGCAAGCAAAAACTCATCGGCTCCACTGATTTCCAATAAGCGTTGTAATCCATGGCGTATGGTTTTTGGTGAACCAACTACCGAGCAGGCCAAGGACCGCATTACGCCGGCCTTTTCATGGGGCTCCCAAAATGCATCAATATCAGTAATGGGCGGCGGCAACTGCCCACGGGTATTGCGCCGCGCCCGTGTGTAATGCTGCTGCAGGGTAGTAAACAAATACTGCGCCTCTTCGTCGGTATCGGCCGCAATCACATTCACCCCAAAGATGGCATAGGGCTTTTTGAGTTGCGCTGATGGCCGAAAATAAGTGCGATAGGTTTTAATGGCCTCTTGCAAATAATCGGGCGCAAAGTGCGATGCAAAGGCATAAGGCAGGCCGGTCTCTGCGGCCAATTGCGCGCCATATAAGCTAGAACCAAGTATCCAGATGGGCAGCTCTAAACCCACTCCTGGGATAGCGCGCACGCGCTGACCTGCTTGATCGGGCGCAAAGTATTGCTGCAGTTCTTGTACGTCTTGTGCAAACTGATCATCACTGCCTTGCAAATCACGGCGCAGGGCTTGGGCCGTGATCTGATCGGTGCCTGGCGCCCTGCCAAGCCCGAGCTCAATTCGGCCGGGATAAAGGGATGCCAAGGTGCCAAATTGTTCAGCGATCACCAAAGGAGCATGATTGGGCAGCATGATGCCGCCCGAGCCAACACGAATAGTCTTCGTACCCTCAGCAATATACCCAATCAATACGGCGGTAGCCGAGCTCGCATTGCCGGTCATATTGTGGTGCTCGGCTACCCAGTAGCGCGAATATCCCCACCCTTCTGCATGCTGCGCTAGATCACGCGAGTTACGCAGCGCATCAGCCGCAGTTCCACCTTCCGGAATCGGCGATAAATCGAGAATCGAATAGGCAATGGACATGGCTGGTTTTATAAGGAAAGGGTATTCTGCTAATTAATGCATGCTGTAATGTGACTTGATCATAAAAGAAAGTCTGTGATGACGCAAAAACCCCGCATGGCCCAAGCTTCCGATGGACGCTTTGCACCCAATACCCAACTCCAGCACGTCAAGACGGGTGGCTTCTATCGGGTGGTGTGTTTAGCCAATATCGAAGCCGACTTAGCACCGGCTTATGTATATGAGTCCCTACAAACCCATGATTTTTGGATTCGGCCCAAAACCGAAATGGAAGATGGCCGCTTTGTAGTAATAGCTCAACCCAATTAGGAAGCAATGCCATGCCTAGCGAAGAACGCATTACCAATCTAGAAGTGAAGCTCAGTTTTGCAGAGGATTTGATTGAGAACCTCAATCAGACCATCTACAAACAACAGCAGCAAATTGAATATTTGTACCGCGAGATCAAGTCACTGAAGGAGCAAATGAGCGCAAGCGGCTCGGAAGGACTGGGTGGCGGTAGCGACGCTAGAGACTTACGCGACGAAATACCGCCCCACTACTAAACCGTAATTAAGCTGCTACCGCGGCCACCGACTGAATCTGGTCCATGGCTTTTTCCAGTTGGGCCACGGTGCGATCAACGTGCGTCAATTTCTCTAAACCAAACAAACCGATGCGGAAGGTTCTAAAGTCTGAGCGCTCATCGCACTGCAAGGGCACGCCCGCAGCGGTTTGCAAGCCCAAGGCAATGAACTTCTTACCCGTCTGAATGTCTGGATCTTCGGTGTAGCTCACGACGACGCCAGCTGCCTGAAAGCCGGGAGCCGCAACCGATGGGTAGCCACGCTCAACTAACATTGCACGTACTTTTTTACCCAGCTCGATTTGCTGATTACGTAAGTGATCAAAGCCCAAGGCCTGAGTCTCTTGCATGACGTTACGCAAAATCTTCAAGGCGTCGGTTGGCATGGTGGTGTGATACACATGACTGCCTTTTTCATAGGTTTCCATGATCTGCAGCCACTTTTTCAGATCCGTTGAAAAGCTGGTGCTCTGTGTGCTGTCGATCTTGGTGCGTGCACGTGCGCTCAGGCCAATTAAGGCGCAGCATGGTGAACTGCTCCAACCCTTTTGTGGCGCGCTGATCACAACGTCTACCTTGCAGGCTTTCATGTCAACCCACATCGCACCAGAGGCGATGCAATCGAGCACAAACAAGCCACCAACCGATTCCACCGCATCACCTACTGCGCGCAGGTAATCCGCTGGCAAAATAATGCCGGCCGAGGTTTCGACGTGCGGGGCAAAGACAACGGCTGGCTTCTCTTTTTTAATGTAGGCCACCACTTCTTCAATCGGAGCTGGTGCATACGGCGCTTGGGTGGCGTTTTCGACTTGCTTGCCCTTAATCACATGAACGTCTTGGGTGATATTGGCCATGTCGAAAATTTGCGTCCAGCGGTAGCTAAACCAACCGTTACGTAATACCAAGATCTTTTCTTGGTTTGCAAATTGACGTGCCACTGCTTCCATACCAAATGTGCCACTACCGGGAACCACAATCGCCGAGCTAGCCTGATAGGCATCCTTCAGTACGCTAGAGATGTCCACCATGACTTTTTTGAACTCTTCGGACATGTGGTTGAGCGAGCGGTCGGTATAGACCACTGAAAATTCGAGCAACCCATCGGGATCAACGTTTGGAAGCAAGCCAGGCATGCTATCTCCTTAGTAATGTAAGCAATAACCCACAATGATACTGGTCATCGGGAAACTGTGTGTTTCTAGCGATAAGGCCGTGTAGCCGTTTCTAGGGCAACCGATTGGCCTTTTTCCGCCATGTGGTGGAGTTTGGCCAATAGCTCCTTAATCTCCCGATCGCTCAAAGGGGCCAGTTTTTCGGGGATTAAGCCGTAATTTTCGACCATCAGGCGGATTGCACTGCGGCGGCCAAGGACCTTAATTAAGAGATATAGGCCCAATAAAATAGCTAAAACAATGGCGAGAACTGACATAAATTGAGGGTCAAAGATGAATTAGGGTGGGGAAATAAGCCTGAATCTTAGCAAACCCAGCTGGCTTAGCTGACAAACGGCAATTCATCCCAGCAGGTGGTGTAATGGGGAGAGCGGTTTTCAGAGCGCATGGCCCAGCCCATCGTGCTTCCCATTGCGGCAGAATGCACGGTCTTTTTTCCAAAACGGGTATTGAGGGCATCCATTACCTTCATCAACTCGGCCGATTTGTGATCTAAGGCGCGGTCATCAAATAAGCCCCGCTGCTGCTGCGCCTTTTCTGAAATGCCACTAAGTACAACGCCCGCTTTTTTATAGCGGTAACCGGCTTTAAAAATCCGCCCTAATCCGGTCAGTGCGGCATCCGTTAAGACCAAGGTATCGTCACACGCCTCCACTAGCCCAATCGCAATACTCGGACTGTATTGCGGCTCGCTCGGCTTAAAGCGATTGGTCCGCACAAAGACCTGAATCATCGCTGCTACCGACGATTGCGCGCGCAACTTTTCGCAAGCCCTGGCTATGTGGGTTGCGACCGATTCCTCAAGCTCTTCTCGGCTAATCACTGCCCGACCAAAACTACGCGACGCAATAATTTGCTGCTTGGCTGGCAGTACTTCCTCTAGCTCCAAACACGATATGCCATTGAGCTCACTGCACGTACGCTCCATCACCACACCAAAATGAGTACGCAGGGTTTTTGGTGAGGTGCAGCGCAAATCCCATACCGTCTCAATACCCATGGCCTGCAGGCGTAAGGAAATTTGACGGCCAACTCCCCACACCTCAGCTACTTCGGTGATCGATAGCCAATGCGCTAGCTCTGGGTCTGTTAATGCATTCAGATCACACACCCCATTGAATACAGCATGTTTTTTGGCCAGATGATTGGCTAACTTAGCCAAGGTTTTAGAGGCGCCCATGCCCACGCACACCGGCAAGCCGGTCCATTGCCGAATGCGACTGCGCATGATCTCGCCCATTGCAATGGAGCTCGGATAAAGATGGGTGACGGCATCGATGCGCAAAAAGCTTTCGTCAATGCTATAGACCTCCATATCCGGTGAAAAGTCCCGCAAGATGGAGACCACACGCTCACTCATATCGCCGTATAAGGTGTAGTTTGACGATAGCGCCTGTATGCCATGCTGCGCCGCTAAGTCCTTGAGCAAAAACCAGGGCGTTGCCATCTTCACGCCCAAGGCTTTGACTTCGCTGCTGCGCGCTACAGCACAGCCGTCGTTATTGGATAACACCACCAGCGGTATACCCTCTAGGCGTGGCTGAAATACCCGCTCGCATGAAACGTAAAAGTTGTTGACGTCCACTAAGGCAAAATGCGCTGCGCGCGGTGCTACCCCCATCGCTGCCCCCATCATCCAGAATGGCTAGCGTCGCGCAACATGCGGCACTGTTTTATTGCTGTACTTACGCACTACACCAATCACCACACCCCAGACTTGCAACTCAGCGCCATCCAAAAAAGTGATTGCTGGGTAGTTGGGGTTTTCAGGGCGCAGCTCGATCGTGCCGCGATATTTATATAAACGCTTAATGGTGTAGTCGCCATTAACAACCGCGACGATGATGTCTTGGTGCTTGGGCTTCATGGCTCGGTCCACCACTACCTTATCGCCATCTGCAATGCTGGCGCCCATCATTGAATCGCCGCGCACCGTAAATAAAAAAGTAGCGGGCTTATTCTGAATCAAGTACTGATTCAGGTCGAGCGCATCTTCGACATAGTCCCCTGCAGGCGAGGGAAAGCCGGCAGACAAGCCGTGCACCAGTAGGCGCAACTCGGAGGATGGCGCATCAAAAGCAAGGCGTTCGGGGGTTTGGCTAAGCCCCAACTCAGAAATAGCCTGCATGGGGCTTAAAACAGGGGGATTCATGGTGGTTTTTCGTTAAAGTACTGTATAAAAATACAGTATAAACACGCCATCCTAAAAATGCCAAATTTACTAAAGGAATTGGCTTTTTAATACCGTTGGGGGTGAATTCAGGTGCCCTCGACTGGTAAGATCAATTGCACCCTTATCCAGAAAGCACCTCGCCATGCCAAACCTCTTTCCCTTTTTTGCACAATGGGGCTTAACCGCCCTCTCCCTGTGGGTTGCGAGTTTTATTTTTGATGGCATTCAGTTTGATGGCGCAGCCGCCCTCATTGTTGCTGCCCTGGTATTGGGTTTTGCCAATGCGATTGTCAAACCCATCCTCATTTTGCTCACACTGCCACTGACGGCCATAACGATGGGCCTCTTCTTGCTGGTGATTAATGCCTTGGTCTTAATGCTGGTCTCCACCGTGGTGAGTGGCTTTACGATCTCCGGCTTTTGGACCGCATTCTTTGCGGGCATCTTTATTTCTGTATTTAGTCTTTTTATTGGCGCCAGTGTTTTTAAAACCGAAGTGCGTTACGAGCGTCATTAAATCCGATCCCAGCTGTGCAAGGCTTCATGGCAGGGATGGGGTTTATTCATGACCCCTTCCGCATTCTGAGCAACGATCGATGCGCCGCCCGTTAAAAATCCGAGGCCCAGTGCCAAGGCTTGACTTACCGCTGCTTCCTTGTTGACCCCAACCTGTGGCTTGACCAGGCTACCCTGCAAGCGCACTAAGCTTGCTAAATCAAGGCCTGCAGTGAGGCCTGATTTTTCTTTAGGGTAAACAGCTAAATTAATCTGTTCGCTGTTCAGATTAACGGCTCCAGCTAAAACAATATTTAAGCGATCTGTTTCTATACCAACAGAGTCTTTAACTGAGACCAAGCCACTCTTGATTGGTAAGTAAGCGACTGCGCATTCGAGTACCGTCTCATTGCTCTTTTTGCGCAGCGGATTAATCGCATCAAATAAAGTAATAAAGACATCGCCACCTTGGTTCAAGAAGCTCGATGCAAGGCGCGCGCTGCCAATCGTAATTTGGCTTTGACCATTTAAGCTAGAGGCAATTTGGTGCGGGCTTTTACCGCTACTGGTGAGATTAAATGCAGCGCGCATATCACCACCACTCACCTTTCCCTTGGAGTCGGTTGAGGCAAGTAGCTGTTCTAAGGTAAAGCCGCTAGCCTGGCCTTTGAATGCCCAGTTAGGCGAACTCTGTGTATTAGCAATGCGCGCAGTGCCTTCAAACTGGCCATTCCCCAACTGAAATGCCACCTTGGGAATATCGATCTGCTGCGGACTGAGGCGAACCAAGGTGACCACTTTTTTGAGCACGACTTTGCTGGGGAGCACTAACTGCGCAATATCAATATTCAGTGTGCCGTTGCCATTAGGCAGGTACTCGAGCGGCAATGGTGTATCACTAAAGAATCGCTCGGTAGTAGGTTTAGCCCTTAGGGTCTGGCTAGATGCTGCAGATGTTGGCGTTGGGGGTGCCGAATTTTTCGGCGATGCATGGGAATTGAATGCAGGTATAGCCGACAAATCCAGCTCGCCTGCTTTCAAAGAAAAATCAAACTGACTGGGCTTGCTTGGATTGAGCGCTGCCGTTCCCTTGAGTTGCGTTGGCTTGCCACCCAGCGCCACTTCAAAATCGACATTGATGTCGATTGCCTCCATTCCTATGCTGCGCATGACCTTACGAATCGAGGTCATCCTGCCTTTGATCGCAATCGGAAACGTGTCCTGCTTTAGGTCAGCACTGACCACGGTATTGCTGCCACTCTTTTGCAGGGATAAACGCGAAATCCCATAGCGCGTGGCGGCGGCGCCACTGGGCCGGTAATCAATCTGACCATTGGTCAAATTGAGGTTCTCAATTAACACCGCGTTACGGTCTGGCGTATCAGTCGAGGATGACGCTGTTGTGCCATTGGGCGAAGCAATGTCGCCCATCAGCCAATTGCCATCCCCCTTGGCATTGGTTTCTAAATTCAGAATCAACCCCGCTAATTGAATGCTATTCACTTCAATGCGGCCAGTCAGCAATGGCAAAAGACTGATTTCTAAAGCTACTTTTTCTAGGCTTGCCATTTGTGGGCTCTTGGCCCAGGTTGCATTGCTTAAGCTGACTTGCTCTGCCGATACGGCGATCTTCGGAAAAAATCCTAAACGCATAGGCCCTGCGATTGTCAGCTCACGCCCTGTTGCTTCACGCACTTCCAGTACCAGCAGCTGCGTTAACTTAGCGGGGCTAATGAGGGTACTCAGATAAGTAATCCCAATCACCAAAGAAACTATAAGCGCGCCAAGCGCAATTAGTGCTATTTTTAATGGTCGGCTCATCTTGCTTTGCGTGTTCTTTTGCCCATATACCAATATAGCGCAATCGGCTTGGAAAGGGTGGTGTCGAAAGGTATACAGTATTGGTATGAATACAAAAAATATCATTGCCAAACCCATTAGCCGATGGCTGATTACGGCGCTTTGCTGCAGTCTTGTTGCATGGGTGCCGCTGGCATCGGCTCAAGCCCAATCGAGCGAGGCCTCGCCTGCGCCACTCGAATCGATTGCTGCACTGGATGTGCCGCGCTACATGGGCACATGGTACGAAGTAGCCAAGTACCCCAATTGGTTTCAGAAGCGCTGCATCGCCAACACCAGCGCAACGTACGCCATTCAATCCAATGGTATGGTGCAGGTTCTTAATCGCTGCCAAAAAGAAGATGGCTCGATAACCGACGCACTCGGTGAGGCCAAACAAGTGGGGGATGCAAACTCGCCCAAATTAAAAGTTCGCTTTGCGCCAGCCTGGCTTTCCTTTCTGCCCTTTGTTTGGGGTAATTATTGGGTGATTGATTTGGATCCGCAATACCAGCTCGCTGCTGTCAGTGAGCCCAGCCGTAAATACTTATGGATTTTGTCGCGCACGCAAACCGTTGAACCCAAAGCCTACGAAGCACTATTGCAGCGTTTAAAGCAACACGGGTTTAATCTCGATGCCATTGAAATCTCCAAACAAACGACAGAAAAACCCCTTACGCAATAAGCCATGAGTACGATCACCCGCATTTGTTTTGCTCGCCATGGCGAAACCGACTGGAATGCCGAGCGCCGCATGCAAGGCCACATTGATACCCCACTCAATAGCCATGGTCAAGCGCAGGCCCAGCTCTTAGCGCAATCCTTGCGACGCTCCGGCCATTCCTTTGATCACCTGTACTCCAGCGACTTAGAACGTGCTGCCGATACCGCTAAACAAGTATCGAGTGCATTGGGGCTTGGCATCACTATTAACTCCATCTTTCGCGAACGGCATGTTGGTGTTTTACAGGGTCTGCGTTTAGATGATGCACCGCATGCAGTGCCTGAAGTATGGCAAGCCCACCTGGCACGGAATATCGAACACGACTTAGGGGGTGGTGAAAGCATTCAGCAGTTTCATGAGCGGGCGCAGCAGGCCTTGGCAATGCTAGTAGCCGCGCATGCTGGTCAAACCATTTTGGTGGTGAGCCATGGCGGAACCCTCGACATGATGTACCGCATTGCCACTAAACAAGCGCTGGATGAGGCGCGGGTAGCAATCGTCCCGAATACATCCTTAAATTGGATCGCCTTTGATGGGGAGAATTGGTCGGTCGAGCGCTGGGCCGATACGGATCACCTCAGCACCGCAGCCCTCGATAATGTGGATCTTTAACTGCGGTCCACGTCTAAGTTAGAGACTGTTTTACTTCGCCAGCTTCGTAATCTTGTTGCCCTGAATGCCAATGCCAGCCATGGCGCCTTTTTGCTCAGTAATGAAGGCATAAATATCGTCTTGGGCAGTAATCGTGGTTGTCGAAGTGGCTACACCTTGATCAACCAATACAACGCTCGGCCCTACCCCAATCTCAAAACCTTTGGTTGAGTCCAGCGCGCTGAGAGCAGCCTCTTTCATAAAGAACAGCACGTAGCCAAATTGCTGGGCACCTGCCTGCAAACCATATGATCCGCCCGCAGTGTTGTAATAGGCTGCCGGTCTTCCATTCTTTAATAAAACGCCGTCACCGTATTGGCCGCCCACAATAAAGCCAGCCTTGGTCACCACTGGAAATACCAAAATAGCAATGGCTTTCTCGCTCAGTTTTTTTGCATTGGCATTGCTGGCAAGCAATTGAGTGAGTATGGATCGTGCATTACGGTCAAGATCTGCTCTGCTTTCGGCATGGGCCAAGCCAAAGCTAAAGGTGAATGTGACTAGTAAGAATGCAATGCTGCGTTTAATATCAATCATGGCGTACCTTAGAAATATTATTTATTAGGCTATATTTCGTATTTTAACCCGCTAGCCATTGGCTTCTACGGATGAATTCTATATGGATCAAATCCTCATTGAAGCAGAGAAGTCGACACATAGCTACTATTGGTAACTCTATTCCAAACGTTACCTTAGAAAATGGGAAATAAATAACGGGTACAAATTTAACTGGTTAGCTTTAGAGCAGGCGGTATAATTAATCCACTACTCCACCTTAACCAGGTCATTTAATTGGCTCCGGTCTAGGACGAAAAAGCCGCTCTAGGGCGGTTTTTTCATTTCCGAAAGTAATTCGTACAAGGAATCAAGTCTATTTAAAGTGGGTTGTCATTTTTGCAGAGTTAATTACTATCTCAGTATTTTTCTGAACTAACAAGCGAAAGACGGGCGAGCTCATCTTTAATACGTATTCATAACTAGCCCCCTAGCTTTTCAAGTCTCTCTGCTATAAAAGTCGCGCTGATGCTTTGAAAGATTGAAAACACCATCAAAACCAA
Source organism: Polynucleobacter sp. (assembly GCA_044345935.1). GTDB lineage: Bacteria > Pseudomonadota > Gammaproteobacteria > Burkholderiales > Burkholderiaceae > Polynucleobacter. The sequence continues at coordinate 35,568 of JBIJAC010000005.1, forward strand.
AGTCAGTAGATACTAGTTTGATTCCGAGAAGTATGAAAGCGCCAAAGTTATTGCAAGTAAAAACCATGCTGTATTTGCTTTGCTGTTGGCAGCCCTCTTAAATTCCCCTGAGCTTTTACCTTGAAGTAATGCCCTCATGACTAACTTGTCATGTATGCCCATTTACATATTCTTTAATATTTCAGCTCGCTTGGAGTTGAATTCATTCTGTGTAATTAAGCCCTTTTTGAACATCGTATTAAGCTCCTCTAACCTTGCGGCTGGATTTGCTATTCCTGTTTGCTGAGGCTTCGCAGGCTCTGCAGTAACAAGGATTGGGGCAGCTCCCTCTACTTTTTGTTCAGCAGTAACTGGAGTCGAAGCTGCTGGACATTTTCTGTCTACCTGCATTTGCTGTAATCGGTCGTATCTAGCTTTAGCTGCTTTTTGCTCCGCAGATGCAGCGCCACCTAAATCCATAAAGAACCAAGGAATGCCTAGTAAAAATATACCCGTGACGCCCAGAGCAGCATTTGTCCCAATTTGCTTGTCTTTATTACTGTCTGCCTCAATTTGCGCAGTAACCATTCCTTGCATTTCGTTTGCGATTGCATCACAGCTTTTTGTATCATCCCCGACCTGAGCAATTGGTACTGGAACAGCTACGGAGCTTGCACATCCTGATACGAAAATTGAAATGGAGAGGATGAGGGCGATTATTTTCATTTTTATCTCTTTTATAAGTTTTGAGGATATTAAATGAATTTGCTTAAAAAACCATAACTACTTACCCTGCATAGGTGTTAATTTCCTCTACTTTTTCTATTTCTTTCTTCAAACTCTACTGATTGCTGAAATAACTCAAGCTCCTACTCTTTAGCTTTGATTCTCTTGATTAGGGCTTCTCCTGAAAATAGCCGAGAATCCTTGAGAAGGGAATCTAGTGTCGGTTTAGTATTCTTCGGGGAATCGTTCATTGGTCAGCTCAACGGTATCAGGCTTCTTTGAAGTAGCCCGCCTTAATGCGTTAGCAAGTATGTCTTGGCGGTATTGAGTCTGAGTAGCTTTGTTATCTTGCTCATTAGATGTTAGCTTTTGAGCGCTTAATTTGCCAATAAATTCGAGTTCATATTTTCTGGCAAGGACAGTCTGGTAGTTTATGTATTGTCAATCGTACTAATTACCTCAGTCGACTTAACTTCGCTTGCAGTCTTTGCCTTCTTGGCGGCTGTTTTATTTATTTTTTTACTAGCCTCTTTAGCTTTATCGCCCTCAAGAACTTCTCTTTTAATAACTTCATTCAAAAGCACAGTTTTAATGTCATCTTTATCAATTTTGACATCTGGCGATACACGACGAAGCTCCCTGCGAATCACATCTATAACTGGGTCTGTCTGGAGCATTGCTCCAACAAAATAACGGGACAGAGCTTGTTTCTGGGTATGGTAATCACCCAATGCTGACTTCATCCACCCCTCTTTACAAAGAAGATAGAGAGATTCAATGTCATCTTTAGACCTACTATTAATAGTAGTCATATTAAATGCAACTACAAGCTCTTTATCTATTGGCTTTTCAAAAATAACTTTATATACAGACCAAGTTATTCCGTTTGTGAGAATTACCCAATCTAAGCCCTGATTTGCTGCGTAGTCGATTGCTTGCTTTACATGCTGCTCTTTTAAATCCAAACCAATTGCTTTAGCTTCAATCAATATTGCCAATTGGTTATCAAGTTTTATCGCTAGGTCACAATACGTCCCACGTATAGCAAATTCAGACGTTACCTCTGAATATTTGTCATATCCAAATATGTCTGAAAGCATATCTTTAATTAAGGTTACGGTATCAGCCTCTCCGACATCCCTTGTTTTTGCTGAAATTAATAGTGGTTGGTATTTCTTAATGCCAGCAATAACTCGTTCATTTATCTTCTTTGGAATATTGGACATGGCTTTACTTTCTCATCTAAAAAGCTGTTTTATGAATCTCGGAGGCAACAACTAACTATTGTGATTTAATCTTACCCTACCCCCCTGTTAAGCCCAACTAGACAGAAATCTGGACAAGTACTTGGACAACAAACTGGTGTTTTGGATAAAACCTAGTAATTATTGGATTTTAGGTGTATTTGTAGTACAAGAACGTAGTACAAATTACACCTTATAAATATCTATAAAACTTTGATTTATATAGATATTACAAAAATGGCGGAGAGGGTGGGATTCGAACCCACGGTACCTTTGACAGTACGCCTGATTTCGAGTCAGGTACATTCGACCACTCTGCCACCTCTCCGAACCGAATTGCAATTATAGCGTTGGGTTGCTATGCCTTGGGCTTTAGGCTGGCGATACCGCCCATATAGGGCTGCAAGGCTTTTGGTATGCGGATACTGCCATCTTCTTGCTGGAAATTCTCGAGCAGGGCAACGCCCGTTCTGCCTACCGCTAAACCCGAACCATTTAATGTATGCAGCAGCTCAGGTTTGTTGTTGCCGACCTTGTATCGTGCCTGCATCCGTCTAGCCTGAAAGTCGCCCATATTGGAGCATGAGCTGATTTCACGGTAAGCATTTTGTGACGGAATCCATACTTCAAGGTCATAGGTTTTTGTACTACCAAAACCCATATCGCCAGTGCAAAGCAATACACGGCGGTAGGGCAACTCCAGCATCTCCAAAATAGTCTCGGCATGGCGGGTTAATTCTTCTAATCGCTGCATCGACTCTTCGGGCTTGCTGATTTGTACCAGCTCGACTTTTTCAAACTGGTGCTGGCGAATCATGCCGCGCACATCGCGGCCATAACTGCCTGCCTCCGACCTAAAGCACGGGGTATGGGCAACGTACTTGAGTGGCAAGGCTTCTGCTGCGGTAATGGTGTCGCGCACTAAATTCGTGACCGGTACTTCCGCCGTCGGAATTAAATAGAAGTTTTCAATGCGCTCTTGGCTGCCCTCTTCGCCCTCACCCATTTTGCGTGGGACCTTAAATAGGTCTTCTTCAAACTTAGGTAACTGGCCGGTGCCCCGCATCGAGGCGGCATTCACCATAAAGGGAACGTACAACTCTTCATAGGCATGCTGCCCGGTGTGCACGTCCAGCATCAATTGAGCTAAAGCGCGGTGCAGTTTGGCAAGCTGCCCTTTAAGCACTACAAAGCGCGAGCCACTGATCTTGGCGGCGGATTCAAAATCCAGTCCAAGGGGAGCGCCCAAATCGACGTGGTCTTTCACAGTAAATGCAAAAGTTGGAATAGTGCCCCACTGCTTGATCTCGAGATTGTCTTTTTCGTCTTTGCCAACCGGTACGGATTCATCGGGCAGATTAGGAATGCCCGCTACAAAATCAGCGATCTCGGTTTGCAAGACAGCAAGGCGATTTGCACCCGCTTCCATATCGCTATTGACTTGGATGGCCTGTGCCATTTCTGTAGCAGCATCCTCGCCTTTGGCTTTTTTCATGCCCACGGTTTTGGAGAGTTGATTGCGTTTGGCTTGCAACTCTTCCGTGCGGGACTGTAATTGCTTGCGCTCTGCCTCTAAGGCGTTGAATTGCTCAACCGGCAAAATAAATTTACGGGTAGCAAGGCGCGCTGCTACCGCAGTGATGTCTTTACGAAGGAGTTGGGGATCGATCATGGTGTTTTGCTTTTATGCGAATTGTTATTTTAAGCGCAAGACTTCGGCGCCAGCAGGCGGCGTGAAGGTAAAGGTGCCTGCAGGCAAGGCAATATTGAGCTGAATTTGCGTTAGGCTCAGCTGCACCACACTACCCAAGCCATCCATCAGCTCTAAAGCCCGAGGCAAACCACCACTCATACCAATGGCAATCGAGGTATAGGGCAAGTCATTGCTACCAGCCGATGGCTTCGCCTTGGGCTTTAAATTGGCCCAGCGCAAACCCGAGCGCTCAGCACCCTCTTCTAGATCAAAGTGCTGCTCTAGCGCGCCTTCGCCAAACAAAATAGCGGCTGGGGTCGATGCTAAAACCTGACCAGCAGGCCGAAAGCTTGCTTGATTTAAATCCTTATCCCACATAATGAGCTGCTTGCCATCGGCAATCAACCGCTGCTCAAAGGGCTTTTTGGTATCCCACACAAAGCGGCCAGGGCGCTGGAATATAAAACGCCCTTCGGTTTTACGAATTACTTTCAGGCCTTTATCTTGCGGCTCATTGGGTTTGGGTGCGCGCAATTGCTGTTGCACAAACTCCCCTTCGGCGGTTTTGGAAATCCGCACAAACTGGCGCAACTGCTCCATGCCGCTTTGCACCTCTTGCGCAAATGATGCGCTTGGTATGGCAAGGAGTGCAGCACAGAAGGCGCCACTGAAGAAACGCTTAAGCATCATTGGTCTTATTCGGAGCTGCGGACAAGGATTTCGCGATTGCCGCTGCCGCTCATTTTCGAGACCATACCAGCTTTTTCCATATCCTCAAGTAAACGGGCGGCGCGGTTATACCCAATGCGCAAATGGCGCTGCACCAGGGATATCGAGGCACGCTTGTGCTCGAGCACTACGGCGACCGCCTGATCGTAGAGTGGATCGGCTTCGCCACTACCGCCACCACTGAGCACATCCATATTAGACTCATCAGCGCCCTCCAGCACACCCTCAATGTAGTTGGCTTCACTTTTCTCTTTGAGCCACTCCACAACGCGGTGCACTTCATCGTCCGAGACAAAAGCCCCGTGCACACGGACTGGCAAGCCAGTACCCGGAGCCATGTAGAGCATGTCACCCATACCTAGCAGCGCTTCTGCGCCCTGTTGATCGAGGATGGTACGGCTGTCAATTTTGCTGCTCACCTGAAAGGAAATCCGCGTTGGTACGTTGGCCTTGATCAAACCGGTAATCACGTCCACGCTGGGGCGTTGCGTGGCAAGAACTAAATGGATACCAGCTGCGCGGGCTTTTTGTGCAATCCGCGCGATTAACTCTTCAATCTTCTTGCCAGACACCATCATCAGGTCAGCGAGCTCGTCGATCACAATCACGATCACGGGTGCTTTGTAGATCGGCTCAGGATCATCCGGAGTCAAGCTAAACGGATTGGTGAGCTTCTCGCCTTTTTCTTCTGCCTCAAGAATCTTTTTATTAAAGCCCGCTAAATTACGCACGCCAAACTTGCTCATTAATTTATAACGGCGCTCCATCTCATTCACCGCCCAATTGAGGGCGTTGAAGGCCTGCTTCATGTCGGTCACAACCGGGCATAGCAAATGCGGAATCTTGTCGTACATCGCCATTTCTAACATCTTGGGATCGATCATGATCAAGCGCACTTCATCGGGCTTGGCTTTAAACAGAATCGACAAAATCATCGCATTAATACCAACCGATTTACCGGCGCCCGTGGTACCCGCCACCAAGCAATGTGGCATCTTAGCCAAATCCGCCACCATCGGGCTACCCGAAATGTCTTTACCTAAGGCCAGAGTCAACAAGGAATGGTTGTCGTTGTAGACCTGCGAGCTGAGAATTTCGGAAAGGTAAACCGATTGGCGGCTGGGGTTGGGTAACTCCAAAGCCATGCAGGTTTTGCCAGGGATGGTCTCTACGACACGCAAGCTAACAAGGCCCAATGATCGCGATAGATCACGCGACAAATTGACAATCTGACTGCCTTTGACGCCAATGGCGGGCTCGATTTCGTAACGGGTAACTACTGGGCCCGGATACGCCGCGATCACTTTGACTTCCACACCGAATTCATCCAGCTTGCGCTCAATCAGGCGTGAGGTAAATTCCAAGATGTCGGCAGAAATGGTTTCTTTTGCTTCAGGCACCTCATCCAATAAAGATAAAGGCGGCAGTTCTGAATCGGGGATATCAACAAACAAGGGTTGCTGTTTCTCGCGCTCAACCCGCACACTCTTGGCAATCTGTAAGGGTGCGCGCACAATTTGGACGGCAGGGGCAATTTCAACCCGGCCGCGCACTTCTTCGACAAATTCTTCACGCTCTTCCGCAGCTTGCTCGCCGATCTTCAAGTCCTCAACCCGCTCACGGCGTTCGCGCAGACGACGGTAGGCAATCTCAAGGGATCGACCCACCTGCTCGGCAACGCTGAGCCAAGAGAAACGTAAAAACAAGGAGAGGCCAGCAAATAGTCCGAACAGCAGCAATATGGTTGATCCAGTAAAGCCGAGGGCCATCACCAAGGGATCGCCAATTAACTCGCCTAAGATGCCGCCAGGAGGCCTCGGCAAGGGCAGCGCTAAGGAATGCAAGCGAATCGACTCCAGGCCCATGCTCGAGCATAGGGTTAATCCAAAACCGAGCCAACGCACGAACAGCGAATCGGGCTTAGCATCTGGGTCAGGCGGTAATGGAACGCTCCACAACTCACGCCAACCCGCAATCACGCGGCGCCCAAAGAGCACAATCCACCAAAAGGCGGACACCCCGAAAATATAGAGTAATAAGTCAGCAGTCCACGCCCCAAAGCGACCGCCGATATTGCTTGGCGCCTCAAAACTGGCATGCGACCAGGCTGGATCAGACTTGGAATAGGTCACCAGAACCGCGATCAAGCCAAGGCATAAGCCTAAGGTCAAAAACCAACGGATTTCCAGGAAAAGGCGGGGCATGCGTCCCTGTCCGCCATCTTGGGGTGGTAGCTTGGATTTACTGGTGGATTGGGTCGATTTAGCCATGTTCCCTGATTGTAATCAAGCAATCCTATAATTAGGGCATGACTACTACTCCAAAACACAGCAAAGTCCTGATTCTGGGCTCTGGCCCAGCAGGCTATAGCGCCGCAGTCTATGCTGCCCGCGCCAATTTACAACCTACCCTCATCACCGGAATGGCCCAAGGCGGTCAATTGATGACCACCACCGATGTGGAAAACTGGCCGGCTGACCCGGATGGGGTTCAAGGGCCCGAGCTCATGGAGCGCTTTTTAAAGCACGCCGAGCGCTTCAATACTGAAATCATTTTTGATCACATTCATACCGCAGCCCTTTCTGAAAAACCCATTCGCCTCGTCGGCGACTCTGGAACGTATACCTGCGATGCCTTGATCATCTCTACCGGGGCATCGGCGCAATACCTCGGTCTGCCCAGCGAAGAAGCCTTTATGGGCCGTGGGGTTTCTGGCTGCGCTACCTGCGATGGTTTCTTTTATCGCAACCAAGACGTCTGCGTGGTTGGCGGCGGCAACACTGCTGTGGAAGAAGCGCTCTACCTCACTGGCATTGCTAGTAAGGTCACGGTAATTCATCGCCGCGATAAATTCCGCTCCGAACCGATTTTGATTGATCGCTTGATGGCTAAAGTAGCCGAAGGCAAAGTCGAGCTCAAACTCAACGCCACCTTAGACGAAGTATTGGGCGATGAAAAAGGCGTTACTGGCGTTCGTATTGCCAAGCAGGATGGCAGCAAAGAAGACATCCCTGTCATGGGTGCATTCATTGCGATTGGTCACAAGCCCAATACTGAGTTATTTGTAGGCCAGCTCGATATGGAAGGCGGCTACATTAAAACCCAATCCGGATTGGCCGGCAATGCAACCGCAACCAACATCACAGGCGTATTTGCTGCCGGCGATGTGCAAGACCACATTTACCGTCAAGCCATTACTAGTGCTGGCACCGGATGTATGGCTGCACTGGATGCACAGCGCTATTTAGAGACTCTCGAATAGGCCGCAAACGGTCGACCAAAAAAAACGCCCACATCATGGGCGTTTTTTCTTGTCTACTTTTTTCTTGTCTACTTTTTTATGTCGACTTTTTTATTGGCCGATCATGCAAATAGTTAACTCACCACCGGGAGCAATGGAACAATTAACAAAGCAACGATGTTAATAATCTTAATGAGCGGATTAATGGCGGGTCCAGCCGTATCTTTGTAAGGGTCTCCCACTGTATCGCCGGTTACCGCCGCTTTGTGAGCCTCAGATCCCTTGCCGCCATGATGACCTTCTTCAATGTACTTTTTAGCGTTATCCCAAGCGCCGCCGCCAGTACACATCGAAATAGCGACAAACAAGCCTGTCACGATCGTACCCATGAGCAAGCCGCCAAGTGCCGCGGGGCCGAGCAATAATCCCACCAAGATCGGAATAATCACTGGTAGCAGCGAGGGAATAATCATTTCTTTAATTGCGGCTGTGGTCAGCATGTCTACCGCTGTTCCGTATTCAGGCTTGCCGGTGCCGTCCATGATTCCTGGGATATCGCGGAACTGACGGCGCACCTCTTCTACCACTGCTCCTGCGCAGCGGCCGACGGCTTCCATTGCCATTGCACCAAACAGAAATGGAATCATGCCTCCAATAAATAATCCAATAATGACCATGTGATTGGAGAGATCGAAACTGACTCTCTGACCACTTAAGGCAAGCGCATTGGTGTAATCAGCAAAAAGCACCAGCGCGGCTAAGCCGGCTGAGCCGATGGCATATCCCTTAGTCACTGCTTTCGTTGTATTACCCACCGCATCCAATGGATCGGTAATGTCGCGAACTGACTGTGGCATACCGGCCATCTCGGCAATACCACCCGCATTGTCTGTAATGGGGCCGTATGCATCCAGCGCCACCACAATCCCGGCCATAGAAAGCATTGCAGTCGCAGCGACAGCAATGCCGTAGATGCCAGCAAACCAATAGGCGAGATAAATAGCGGCGCAAACGAACAAGACCGGATACGCGGTAGAGCGCATCGAAACACCCAAGCCTGCGATGATATTCGTGCCATGGCCTTTTGTTGACGCCTCAGCGATATGCTTCACGGGTGCAAATTGGGTACCGGTGTAGTACTCCGTAATCCAGACTAAACCCGCCGTTAAGGCAAGGCCCACTACAGTTGATGCGAATAAGCGCCACTGACTACCTGGCATTCCCAAGGCATCGTCTGGAATAATCCAGTTCGTCGCAAAGTAAAAAGCCACTAAAGAAAGTCCGCCTGCAATCACCAATCCTTTATACAAGGCTGGCATGACATTTTTCATGCCAGGTGTGGCTTTGACAAACGAGCAGCCCACAATGGATGCCAGAATAGAGATGCCACCAAGAACCAATGGATAAATTACCGCTTCGATGGGGGCGCCTGTAACTACGATGGCGCCAAGCACCATCGTGGCGATCAAGGTCACTGCGTAGGTTTCAAATAAGTCGGCTGCCATACCAGCGCAATCGCCCACGTTATCGCCCACGTTATCGGCGATCACTGCAGGATTTCTAGGGTCATCTTCAGGGATACCTGCCTCCACCTTACCGACCAAGTCGGCACCCACATCGGCCCCTTTAGTGAAAATACCGCCACCAAGGCGAGCAAAAATGGAGATCAAGGACGAGCCAAAAGCCAAGCCAATGAGTGGATGCAACACATCGGAAAGTTCACGGACATCGCCGGTCGAAGCTAAAACCCAGAAAAAGACACCGACGCCTAGCAAGCCCAAGCCGACGACCAGCATTCCGGTAATGGCGCCACCTTTAAACGCCACATTCAGCGCTTCATTCATACCAATAGTGGCGGCTTGTGCAGTTCGTACGTTGGCTTTGACCGAAACATTCATACCAATAAAGCCGCAGGCGCCAGACAAAACCGACCCAATAACAAAACCAACGGCCGTTGCGATGTCCAAAAAGAGGCCAATTAATACCGTCAGGATTAAACCGACTACCGCGATTGTTTTGTATTGGCGAGATAAATAGGCGGCTGCGCCCTGCTCAATTGCCTGAGCAATTTCGACCATTTTGGCATTCCCAGTGCTTTGCTTTAAGATCCAACTGCGCACACCAAACCCGTAAATTACGGCGACTAGGCCGCATGCCAAAGCAAAGTAGAGACCGAGCGTTGAATTATCCATCCTGAAATCCTTTTGTTTATACCTCGTTAATTTGCACTTTTGATTATCTAATGAGCTCTAAATTCTTAGAATCATCGAATCAAAATGCACAGCAAATAGTATGTAACAGAAAGAGTGCTTTGTCTCTTTGTTAAGATTAGGGTATCCACTAATAATTATTCGGAGTTGCTATGAGTCTTGACAATGTAAAACCCGGTAAAAATGCACCCGTGCATTTCAACGTCATTATTGAAATTCCGATGAATGCGGACCCAATAAAGTATGAGGTTGATAAAGAAACGGGGGCCATTTTTGTGGACCGCTTTATGGGCACAGCCATGCACTACCCCTGTAATTACGGTTACATTCCGCAAACCATTGCTGGCGATGGTGACCCTGTCGATGTGTTGGTTGTCACTCCCTTTCCGCTCATACCAGGGGTAGTAGTGAGTTGCCGTGCTATTGGTGTTTTACAAATGGAAGATGAAGGTGGCCAAGATGCTAAATTGTTGGCCGTGCCTGAAGATCGTATTTTGTCCATCTACACCCACTGGCAAAAAATAGAGGACATTAATCCGCTGCGCCGCAATCAGATTCAACACTTCTTTGAACACTACAAAGACCTTGAACCCGGAAAGTGGGTAAAGGTTCGTGGTTGGGGTGACATGGCTGATGCCCATAAAGAAATCCTCGAAGGCATTGAGCGCTACAACAAGGAAAAGGCATAAGCCTTGACCCCATTTCACATTGCTCTTGCTCAAATCAACCCCGTGGTGGGGGATTTGAGTGGTAATGCGAAGTTCATTCGGGATGCGGCTGAAGTCGCGCACCGCGCTGGCGCAAAGCTACTAGTCACTCCAGAGCTCGCCCTCACGGGCTACCCCCCAGAAGATTTACTACTGCGCCCTGCTTTTATTGAGGCGGCAGCGGATGCCTTAGATCAATTGCGCAGCGCTTTGGCGGCTTACCCGGGTTTGGCTGTCGTAGTCGGCCACCCCCTTAAGACCCCACAAGGATTACACAATGCTGCATCGGTAATGCGGGATGGCCATTGCATTGCAACTTATGCCAAGCACGAATTACCCAACAACGAAGTCTTTGATGAAGTGCGCTACTTCACGCCCGGCAATAGGCCCTGTGTTTTTGATGTGGAGGGCTGTGTCATCGGGGTAATCATTTGCGAAGACGCTTGGCATGCAGAGCCTGCGACCCAGGCTAAAGCGGCAGGTGCGAACCTATTAATTTCGCTCAATGCCTCACCCTATCACTTGCACAAAGAAAATTTACGCTTAGAGGTACTGCGCAAGCTGATCACTACAACTGGCTTGCCATTCATTTATGTGAATGCCGTTGGCGGTCAAGATGAGCTGGTCTTTGATGGCGGCTCTTTTGCCCTGAACTCAGATGGCCTCGTGGCTAATCTCATGCCGCAGTTTGAAACCGGCATTGGTCTGGTTACCATTGATGTAAATGGAGAGCCTGAGCTTGGGCGTATTGCTCCGTCCCAAAGCATGGAATCGCAAGCCTACGCTGCCCTAGTGCTGGGCGTGCGTGATTATGTTCATAAAAACGGATTTCCAGGCGTCATCATTGGTTTATCTGGCGGGGTTGATTCCGCTTTGGTACTAGCCATTGCAGTCGATGCCTTGGGTGCTGAGCAGGTGCGCGCAGTGATGATGCAATCACCCTACACTGCCGAGATATCGTGGCTTGATGCCCAAGCCTTAGCAAACAATTTGGGCGTGCAATACGATGAAATTCCGATTGGTGGCGCGGTAGAGGCTCTAGAGGGCGCCCTTGCAACGCAGTTTGCTGGCCTCGCACTAGACACCACCGAAGAAAACATTCAGGCCCGCGTGCGTGGCACCCTCTTGATGGCGCTGTCGAATAAAACCGGTCGCCTGGTTTTAACTACCGGCAACAAAAGTGAAATGGCCGTCGGGTATTGCACGCTTTACGGTGATATGGCCGGTGGCTTTGCAGTGATTAAAGATATCCCCAAAACACTGGTCTATAAACTCTGCGCCTATCGCAATAGCTTGGCGCCGGTCATTCCTGAACGGATCTTAACCCGCCCCCCTTCAGCTGAATTACGCCCTGACCAAACCGATCAAGATAGCTTGCCTCCCTATGAACTCTTAGACGCCATCGTCGAGGGTTATATGGAGCAAAACCAGTCGATTGCATCCTTAATTGAGCTCGGTTTTGATGAGGCCAGCGTGCGTAAGATCACCCGCCTGATCAAGCTCAATGAATACAAGCGGCGCCAGGCGCCACCAGGCGTCCGGGTTACTACCCGGGCATTTGGCCGGGATTGGCGTTACCCCATTACCTCTCGTTTTTTAGCCTAGCGCCTTCGAAATGATGGTGTATTGATTTGCTGAGACTGGTCTGTGGGTTTTGGGTATGATGGATGCAATAGGGGACATTTATGAAATTAATCACATCCATCATTAAGCCGTTCAAACTCGATGAAGTCCGCGAAGCGCTTGCTGAAGTCGGCGTGACTGGTCTTACTGTTACTGAGGTCAAAGGCTTTGGTCGCCAAAAAGGCCACACCGAACTCTACCGTGGCGCAGAGTATGTGGTGGATTTTTTACCCAAGGTCAAAGTCGAGGTTGTGGTGGCGAGTGATCGCGTAGAAAGCGTGATCGAAGCCATTACTAAAGCGGCGCACACTGGCAAGATTGGTGATGGCAAGATTTTTGTGAGCCCAATTGAGCAAGCCATCCGTATCCGGACTGGTGAAGCCAACGAGGATGCAGTTTAGGCTTGCGCCAAAATAACTGCTAAGGCCCTACTGGTCGGCTTGTACTAGCAGTATGCTTTTTGAATCGGCATTACTTGGCCGCACTCGAAAGCCTTGAAAGAATACTTCTGCAGACGATAGTCCGGAAGTCAGTAGCTTGAATGGTGGCTTACCGTAAAACGAGTGCCCAAGACCGGGCTCCATCGCCTTAGTTTGTACTTTTCCATCCCCATCTTCCACGCAGATGGTTTGTGCGGTCGGCATTTTGACGAAAACCATATTGCCGGGCTTACTTGGACTAGGTGATTTGTAGTTTTCAATGGATGCATCTGGCAATGGGCAAGCTGGATTGGCCGCCACCGCTACCGCAGGGCTTGGAGTAATCGCAGGAGCGGCTTGCGGTGTTGCAGCCGCTGTAGCGCTGGCTGGCTCAGCTGGAGGGGCTGTGGCAGGAGCATCCACCGGCTCTGTAGTTACTGCGGCTAGCTCTAATGGCTTTGCTTTGCCCATCAAGGCATCTAGCTGGTCAGCTAAAAAGGGTTGAAACTGCACGATCGCCAATACAAGTGCGCCAACCGGCAGCAGCCACAGCCATTTTTTTCCAGTCGACTTTTGTTTACCCGCACCAGAATGCGTCCGCATACCGGGCTCTGGCTTAAAGGCCTCCACCAAAATAGGCTTCGCTTCTGGCTGACTGACTGCTTTTTTCTTTGTTTCTTTTGGTTCACCTTCGTTAGCCTGAGCCACTTCGCGTTTGGGCGCTTCCTTTTTTAATTCGAGTGACGACTCCTGCTCCGTACTCGTGAATTCACTCTGGATTGAATCGGCCGCTTGAGCAAAGGGGAGCTCCGCTTGAGGACCAAAATCAAATGCATCTTTTTCATCCAACTGAATTAATTTCGCGACTTTTTTTGCCGCAGTGAACTTAACTTTAGGTGAGTAAAAGGTGCTGGTTTGACCATTCTCAATTTGCTGAATTTGTTTTTTTGAGAGGCAGGCTAGGTGCGCCAACTCCTCAACCGACATGGCGCATTTCTCCCGTGCTGCGCTAAATGCTGCGCCGCGTATTTCAGGGGAAGATTGCTTGCTCGCCATGTCGCTGCTTTTTTCCTAAGAATTAATGGTTATTTTTGGTGATTGGCATGGTAATTTATATTCGCTGTAAAGCGAATACGCTTACTAGGCTTGCAATGATGGATCAAGGGATGCCTCCAAGTACGATTTGACTAAACCTTGCAATGAGTCTGCGTGCATTTTTTCCATTACGCGTGCCTTATGCACTTTAATCGTGGCATCGGTGGTGCCGAGCTGCACGGCAATATCTTTGTTTAACAAACCCTGAACCAGCAGGTGGCAAACCTCTTTTTCACGGGGAGTCAAGGTGCTGAAATAGCGCTTGACCTCTACGTCTTTAGAAACCCGCTTGAGCTGACGACTATCAAATGCGATTGCATCCGCTACGGAATGCAATAAGTCCTCTAAATTAAACGGCTTGAATAAAAAATCCAGAGCGCCTTTTTTCAAGCTTTTAACGATCTGCTGCGGGTGGCTTTGGCCACTCACAAAAATGATCGGTGTCTTGCGACCCATTTCAACTAATTTTTCTTGTAGATCAAGTCCCGTCATATCGGGCATTTGCATGTCCAGCAAAATCACAGCGGGCGCTATGGGGACTGAGTGCTCGATAAAGGCTTTGGCACTCGCAAAATCATGGGCGTTGTACCCCAACTCGCGCAGCATTCTGCTCAAGGAGGTCCGCATTGACTCATCATCGTCAACCAAATACACATGCCCTGATTTATTCATGGATCACTCTTTAATTGCTAATAGTGCAAATGTAATAGAAGTGCTGTACTTTGGATATTAGCTTAATGGCTAACTTTTGAAGTCTAAGCTACTGGTTTTATTGTGTTTTATTTGTATTGCAGTGCAGCAATGAATTTCCCCCAGACTAGCAGTACTTCGAAACGGCTCCGCTCATTGCACAATAGAGGTTTTTCCGCAATTACAGATGGAGTCAGCCGCATGAAACGCCTCAACGAACGCTCAAGAATGGTCACCGAAGGAGTTGCACGCGCACCCAACCGTTCCATGTATTACGCCATGGGCTATGAGGAAGGCGATTTCACCAAGCCCATGGTGGGTGTAGCCAATGGCCACTCGACCATAACCCCTTGCAACAGCGGCTTGCAGAAGCTAGCCGATGCTGCGATTGAGGCGCTCGAGGCAGCTGGCGCTAAGGCCCAAGTGTTTGGTACCCCGACCGTTTCAGATGGCATTGGTATGGGCACCGAAGGTATGAAGTACTCCTTGGTATCGCGCGAAGTGATTGCAGACAGCATTGAATGCTGCGTAAACGGCTTATGGCAAGACGGCGTGGTGGTGATTGGCGGCTGCGACAAAAACATGCCAGGCGGCATGATGGCCATGGTGCGCACGAATGTACCCAGCATCTATGTGTATGGCGGCACGATTCAGCCGGGGCACTACAAAGGCAAAGAGCTCAATATTGTTTCTGCTTTTGAGGCAGTGGGCGAGTTTACGTCTGGTCGTTTAAGTGAAGAAGACTTCAAAGGCATCGAACAGAACGCCTGCCCAAGCAGTGGTTCCTGTGGTGGAATGTATACCGCCAACACCATGAGCTCCTCTTTTGAAGCCTTAGGTATGAGCCTGCCCTACTCCTCAACCATGTCCAACGTCGATGCCGAGAAAGTTGCTAGCGCTGCGGATTCAGCGCGCGCGGTAGTGGAGGCAGTGAAAAACAATCTGCGCCCCCGCGACATTGTTACCAAAAAATCGATTGAGAATGCCGTAAGCGTCATCATGGCCGTGGGCGGCTCAACCAATGCGGTATTGCATTTCCTAGCAATCACCAGTGCTGCTGATATTGATTGGACGATTGATGACTTTGAGCGGATCCGCAAACGCGTTCCCGTGATTGCTGACATGAAACCATCGGGCACCTACTTGGCAACGGATTTACACCAAGCGGGCGGCATTCCGCAGATCATGAAAATCTTGCTCGATGGCGGTTTGCTGCACGGCGATTGCATGACCATTACTGGCAAGACCATTGCCGAAGTGCTGAAAGACGTACCTTCTGTGCCTCGCGCAGACCAGAAAGTCATTCGCACTTTAGATAACCCTATGTATGCCGAAGGGCATCTGGCCATCCTCAAGGGCAACATTTCCCCCGAGGGTTGCGTTGCCAAAATCACGGGCCTGAAGAACCCATCGATTACCGGCCCAGCACGCGTGTTTGACTCGGAAGATCTGGCAATGGAAGCCATCATGGCGCACAAAATTAAGGCAGGTGACATTGTGATAATTCGCTATGAAGGGCCCAAAGGAGGGCCCGGAATGCGCGAGATGTTAGCACCCACTTCAGCTCTAGTCGGGCAAGGTCTTGGGGAGAGTGTTGGCCTAATTACAGATGGCCGCTTTTCCGGCGGTACTTGGGGCATGGTTGTGGGCCACGTTGCGCCTGAGGCCTATGTGGGCGGTACCATTGCGTTAATCAATGAGGGCGATTCGGTGACGATTGATGCGCATAAACTCTTGATTCAACTCAATGTTGCGGAGGACGAGATTGCTAAACGCCACGCAGCCTGGAAGCAGCCAAAGCCTCGCTATACCCGTGGCTTACTCGCAAAATACGCCAGCACCGCAAGCAGTGCGAGCAAGGGTGCTGTAACCGACTTGGATTTAAGGTTTTAATTTATGCAGCTTATTTGGATCTCCGGATCAACCGCTCAGGTTAAAAAGATCAACATTACCGCCCGCACGCTAATCAAAGCGGCGGCGGTAGTGTCGTTTGTTTTAATTTTGATCGGTATCGGTATTCATTTTCTGGGATTTCGAGTTGCAATTCAATATAGCCCTGAATTGGCGCGCAATATGGGCGGGGTGATTACCCTCCAAGAAAAGGATGCGATTGAAACAGGTTATCGAGAACGTTTACACGAATTGCAAGGGCAACTTACCCAATTAAGTGAGCGGATTTTAGAAATCAAAATTCTCAAAGACCGCTTTGCCGATCTTGCAACGCCAGCCCCAGTTAAAAGCAAAATAAATGAGGGAGCAAATAAAGGCGGTCCGTTTAAACCAATTGTTTTTAAATCAAACTCTACTTCTCTAGTTGATGAACTCAACTACACACTCAATAACAGCATGACATTAAACGAAGGCATATTAAGACTAGAGCACACATGGAAAGACCAATACCAGTGGCTAAGCCAACTGCCAACTGGCTCTCCAATTGCCAATCAAATGGGCTTATCTAGTAACTTTGGTACCCGCATTGATCCCTTTACTCACACGCTAGCCCAACATCCAGGCATTGATTTTTCTGCCCCTGCAGGAACGCCTATCCTAGCAACGGGCGATGGGGTTGTATTGCGCGCAGAATACGATGGCGCTTATGGTAACTCGATTGAAATTGCGCACGCAGATCGCTTTGTCTCTAAATATGCACATGCCCGTAAAGTTCACGTACAGGTTGGGCAAAAAATTAAACGGGGTCAGATAATTGCGGAAGTCGGCAACACCGGAAGATCAACTGGACCGCACTTGCATTATGAGATTACCCATAATGGGAAAATCATTAATCCGATGCAAATTCTTACATCACAGAATACGAAATTAACTGCGCAATAAAAACGAACCCTCTACCTTTGTTACTTAGCGTCATCCTTGGAAGGCTCAGGAGATCGAGCGATCATTAGGCCATTCAGTTTAGCTCCATGCTCAATTCCAATCTGGCCATAAGTCACGTCACCCCGAACTTCTGCGCCATCATGTAGCTCAACCCGTTCAGCGGCATAAATATTACCCTCCACGAGGCCAGCAATCAAAACTCGATGTGCATAAATATCGCCTAAGACAAAACCTGTCTTTCCAAGGGCAACACTGACCTCCTTGTCCGGTTGCGCCTCGATATTGCCAATGACTTTGCCATCAATGCGCAGGCCATTAACAGTCACAATTCGACCATGAACCTCTGTAGCTTCACCGATGATGGTTTCAAAATTTTCAGTAGTGGGCTGCAGTAGGCGGTCAGGCCTATTCTTTTTAAACATGGATAAGCTATTTAATTAGTTCTTATTGAACTTGCCAGCAACCCTGCCACCGCGCTGAATATGAATATTTTGATACGAAATGGATCCATCAATAAAAGCCCTTGGACCTACATTCAAATCTTGGCATGCCACTTCGCCGACTACCCTTCCTTTGACAACCAGGATTTCTGAAGTTAGGTCTCCCTCAACTTCACCCTCCACATCGACCAGAATGGATTTTGCAGAAATTTTTCCTTTGACTACCCCCGCTATATTGAGGGTGCCATCAGAGGTGATATTTCCTACAAACTCAAACCCCTCACTGATGATGGTCGGCTTTGTTGCTCGCTTCGCTGGAGACGTGAGATCTCCTTGATTTGCGGATTGATTATCGATGGCCGATTCATGCTCATTGTCGGCGCTAGAAAATGCATCGTCTTGATGCTCGCTTGATTCGCTATCCTGATCAGCGATGGTGGGTGTTTTTTTGGAAAACATAATTTAGTCTAGTGATGGGGACCGCGATAAACTTTGCCCAATTAATTGAAGGTCGCCATAAATATGACCGCCCTTTTCAATTTCAATTTCGGCATAACTAATTGCGCCGCTAACTTTTCCGCTTGGGCGAATTATTAATGAGCGGGTAGCAGTTAAATTTTGGGCAATTTCGCCACGTACATCAACGGATTCAGCCGTCACCTTTCCGCGTATAACGCCAGAAACTTCTACAATCACCTGCTTGGCAGAGATTTCGCCCTCAATCACACCAGAAACAGAGGCAATATCTGGTACCTCGAAATTTCCTTTGAGAATAACGCCTTCGCCTACAAACAAACATCCCTGTTGATTACTCTCAGCCATTAAAGCTCCTAGACCTAATAAAAATAGTGTTAATTTTTCGCTGGTTTTTTTCTGCAAGCGATCGTTAACTATTGATCTAATGTATCACAGCTTTTTTGCCAACACTGATTATAAAAAGTGGGCTGGAACCCAAATAAATAATGGGTTAATAGCTTAAAAGCGTACACCATAAACTAGTTATTTAATTTAGTTAATGCTGCAAATCATGCGAATTTCTGCCTCCTGCGTGGGCAGCCAAAGGATGCAAAAAACTAGTGCTTAGACTAAATGAAGAAGGGCGCCGCAGCGCCCTCTTGTGTCTTAATGCAGTACTAATTTAGTGCTTGGGACCATGCCCATGGCTTCCAGGTGCATTGACCGGCATTTTGACTTCCACTTCACCTGCCTTCGCAAACTTGAGTTTGACGGGCACAGTCTCACCCGCCTTCAGAGGTGCCTTGATGTTCATAAACATGATGTGTAAACCACCTGGCTTGAGTTCCACAGCGCCGTTGGCTGGCACATCAATTTGCTTTACTTCACGCATACGCATCACATTGTTATCCATGATCATGGTGTGCAACTGCACATCATCCGAGACGGTGGAGCTCGCAGAGATTAATTGATCCGCAGCGCCATTGCTCGTAATTTTCATAAAGCCACCGGCCGCTGCTTGGCCTGGGACGGTGGCCCGGGTGTAAGCGCCATTGACGGCAATGCTGCCTACTTTTGCTTCTTGGGCATAGGCAGCCGATGAAATCACGCATGCCAATACAGTGCTAGTAATGAATGTAGGTAATGTGAATAATAATTTTTTCATGATTTCCTTTGAATTATTTAATGGAGATGCATCTTGAGTTCCCGTTCAAATTGCGGGAGATCATCTCGGTTTACAAAAATACCAATCGGCGTTTCTTGATCGGCATGTTGAAGTACTAATCGATACAAATGTTTTTCGGTTCGGTTAATGCGAGTCCATACGGCATTGAGTTCTTTTTTTTCTACTTTACCGCCCCAGCTTTTTTCAATCGTCATGTTTTTGCCATCGATCGTAATCTTTTCATAATCGAGGGCATGACGGCTATATACATAGAGGGCGATGGTTAATGCAGTGATTTCAATGCAAGTAAAAACCAAAACCATCCAAACACCCATGAGCAAAAACGAACCTGCCACCAAGAGCGAAAAAAAGACAATGGAGGCATAGAAATACCCCACCTGTTTCGGTGAAAAAGAACAGTTTCGTTTCATAAGCCAAATGCGCATGGCAATACTGTACTACCAGCTCAAGGTCTTTGTATTTGGCTTAAATAAGGCTTCGCCGGTAACTTTAGCGCCACCCATCTTGATGCCTGGCAATACATCCACCTCCGTAAAACCATAGTGCCTCAAGCAAGGTGGACACATAATGACCGCACTACCGCCTGCGATCATTTCCAGTAGCAATTTTTGCTGCTCTGGATGACTTGAGGCGCCGGCCTTAACCCCAAGATATACCCCTTTATCACTCAAAAAGAGGCTCAATGGGTGACCATTTGCTGCATGGTGTTTACCAAAATTCAGAGCCATGGTGGCGCGATGGGGTTCATCGCTGGTAAGACTAAGGAATAAAGGATCTGGATTAGAGGCATAGCCAGTCATTACAAACAAGGATAGGCAAGTCAACAGCAGAGTTTGTTTTACGCGTTTTTGCATGATTTTTCCGTTCAGCAAATAAAGGGGGTAAGCGAGAAGCCTGATGACTCCTTCGCCGCTCACGATCTTGGGTAAGCGCACTTACCCTGTTGCTTTAGGAAAGGATTGGGGGCGCCCGTGAGGGCAATTGCATCCAAGCAATAATCGGCAGCGGAGATGGATGCAAGGCAGAGCGAAACTTGGAAATCGTTTCTGGCACTGCAAACTGTAAACCCTGATCAATACTGGGTACGTAGCTATCCTGAACTAGGCAATATGCACAGCCAGTTTTCGTCTGATGCGCCTCAGGCAGTTCGAGATCAACCCGCAAATCAATCTGCTCACCACTGGGGGTACACACCGCCATTTTCAGAATGCCAACATCGGAGGCAATGGGGATCGCATGCGCAGCCATCGGCGTAAGGGATGTCAACATTACTGCTACAGCAGTAAGCCAATGAATCCATGGGTGTGCAATGCGTGACATGCTTTTATTTTAAGCCTAAGTGCGAGATTGGTCTGGGCTGCAATGCAAATGGGGGCTTGCGCCCCCATTTGGATCATACGTCCTACAAGACAGGCTTATGCCGCTTTGGCCTTCTTGCTGGTGAACTTACCGATCAATGGCCAGAACAGCAGGACTAAAGCCAAGGTGGTGATGGCGCCCACTAAGTAGTTCGAGAAGAATACATCGACACTACCTTGTGAAATCAGCATCGACTGACGGAAGGAATCTTCAGCGCGGTCACCCAGAACCAAAGCCAAGACCATTGGTGCCATTGGGTAATCGAGTTTCTTGAATACATACCCGACCACACCGAAGCCCAGCATCAACCAAACGTCGAATGTGGCGTTGTGTACTGTGTAGGCGCCAACGGCGCAAATCACAATAATGACTGGTGCAATGATCGAGAACGGAATCCGCAGAATGGATGCGAACAATGGTACGCAGGTCAAGACCACGAACAGTCCAGCAATATTGCCAAGGTACATACTGGCGATCAAGCCCCAAACAAAGTCTGGCTTCTCAACGAACAGCAGTGGGCCTGGCTGCAAGCCCCAGATCAAGAGGCCACCAAGCAACACGGCAGCAGTTGGTGATCCAGGAATGCCTAAGGAGAGCATGGGCAACAATGCTGCCGTTCCAGCAGCATGCGCTGCAGTCTCCGGAGCAACAATACCCTCCATTGCGCCCTTACCGAATTCACCAGGGTTCTTGGAAACACGCTTGGCAACGCCGTAGGCCATAAAGGAAGCGGGAGTCGCGCCACCTGGGGTAATACCCATCCAGCAACCAATTAAGCAGCTGCGCAAGGAAGTAGCCCAATACTTAGGTAACTGCTTCCAGGTCTGCCATACGATGGTGCTCTTAATCTTGGCTGCTGCACCAGAGAACTTCAGTCCCTCTTCCATGGAGAGCAGAATTTCACCAATACCGAAGAGGCCAATAACCGCGATCAAGAAGTCAAAGCCGCGCATTAATTCGGTGCTACCGAAGGTCAGACGCAATTGGCCAGTAACCGTATCCATACCAACGCAAGCCAAGGCAAAGCCGAGCATCATCGCCGAGATAACTTTAAACGGCGAACCCTTGTTCATACCCACAAAACTACAGAAGGTTAAGAGATAGACTGCAAAGAACT
>JBIJAC010000006.1:0-56367 GCA_044345935.1 Polynucleobacter sp.
GCGGGTGGATTAATTACCCCAGCGATGTGACCGGATGCGCCCAGAACAAAACGGTTCTTGCCTTTGAGAATTTGAGTCGAGCGATAGCCGCTATGCCACGGAACAATGTGGTCATCGTGCGATGCATAAATGTAGGCGGGACAATCAATCAGCGAGAGATCCACTTTCTCGCCGCACACTTTCAGTTTTCCAGGCTTGACTAATTCATTTTGCAGGTAGAGATGGCGCAAATACCAGCAATACATGGCGCCGGGTAGATTGGTCGAATCGCCATTCCAATACAGCAAATCAAATGGTGGTGGTGAATTTCCTTTAAGGTAATTCTCAACCACGTAGTTCCAGACTAAATCGTTGGGACGCAAAAAGGAAAAGGTATTACCTAGATCCAGACCAGACATCAAACCAAACTGGCCTTGCTCGCCGCCGATGGTATTTTCTCGATGCTTAACCGTGTCCTCATCCACAAAAATATCTAATATTCCGGTGTCGCTAAAGTCAAGCAAGGTCGTGAGCAAAGTTAAGCTGGCTACTGGCTTTTGTTTGCGCGCTGCGAGCACTGCTAAGGCATTACTCACTAAAGTGCCGCCGACGCAAAAGCCAAATAGATTAATTTGATCTAGACCGCCGATCTCTTTCGTTACTTCAATGGCCTTAATCACGCCATCGCCAATATAATCATCCCACGTCACCTTGGCCATCGATTTGTCGGGGTTCTTCCATGACACCAAGAAGACCGTGTGACCCTGACTCACCATGTAGCGCACTACTGAGTTATCCGGCTGCAAATCGAGGATGTAGTATTTATTAATGCACGGTGGCACCATCAAAAACGGGCGCTCAAATACCGTGTCAGTCAGTGGCTTGTATTGAATCAGCTCAAACAAATGATTGCGAAAGACCACGGCACCTTCGGTGGTGGCTAAATTGGTGCCAATCTCAAAAGCCGTTTCATCGGTTTGCGAGACTTTGCCTTTTTTGAGATCGCCGAGTAAATTCAGAATGCCGTTTTGAATCGATTGCCCTTGCGAGCTGATGATGTGCTCGAGCACTTCTGGATTGGTCGCCATGAAATTCGATGGCGAGAGCGCATCGACCATTTGTAAAGTACTGAACAAAATGCGCTGCTTACTTTTTGGATCGGCCTCTACTGCCTCAGCCAATTCCATTAAATGCTTGGAGTTCAGCAAATACATTCCTGCAATGGCTTTGCTCCACGGCGATTGCCAGGCATGGCCAGAAAAACGCCGATCTTTAATCTCAAGGGCGCCTGGATTGCTAACGTAGGCAGCCAATTCGGTCATGTAATGCTGCTGAATTTCAGACAAGCGCTCGGGCGGTATCAGCGCCATATGTTGCGGTGCCAAACTTGGCGACTTCCCAGACGGTATTCCAGTAAACATGCTTTTCTCTATTCTTAACGTGGCAAGCCGTACAGGCTTGCTGCATCTACCCATTCTCGTTTGAATGGGTCACAAGGGTTATAAGCACTAACCCTAGCCCAAGGGCTTACGCTCTATTTTAGCGGCGCCAGATAAACGCGGCAAATCGCCCAGACAGACCATCGCGGCGGTGGGAAAAAAAGTCGGCTTGATCGCGAACCGTACAAAATTCCCCGCCATAAATATGGGTCAGACCCTTGCTGAGTAAGCGTTGACGGGCCAATTCATATAGATTGGCCCAATATTTGCCGGGTTTGTTGTCGATCGCGATAAATGCATCGGCAGGACTCGGCAAAGCGTATTTTTGGGCATGCTCCTGAAACGCAGCACGCACCTCCTCGCCCACTTCAAATGCCCTTGGGCCAATCGCCGGACCCAGCCAAGCACGGTATTGGCCTGCCTCGCTCAGCCCTGTTTTTTCCTGCATTGCATCCACGGTATTTTCTAGAACGCCACCCACCAATCCCCGCCAGCCGGCATGGGCCGCCCCAATGACTTCACCTTCTGGGCCTGTAATTAATACCGGCAAGCAATCGGCTGCCATTACCGTGAGGACCGTATTGGTTTTGGTGGTCACCGCTGCATCGGCCTCAATGATCTCTTCAGTGTGAGCCAAATCCGCATCCCAAACCCGGGCGCCATGGATCTGCCTTAGCCATACCGGCTCTGCCGGGAGTAAAGCACGTACCCGAGCGCGATTTTCGCTAACGGCAGCGGGCTCATCATTGACGTAGCGACCTAAGTTGAGGCTATCAAAGGGTGCTTTGCTAACGCCCCCAGCTCGGGTAGTGCAAAACGCGCCGATCTGGGGTGAGGCTGACCAATTTGGAGTCAGCACCCGTAGGCCATGGGTGGTTTGAAATTCGCTGCGTTGCTGGCTCATGATGCAAGAGGCACTTCTAGTTTTGGCTCGCTTGGCAAATCCGCCTCGGTCATACCGACGGCTGGCAATAAATTAATTAGATCGTCTGGCGGCAAACGGTACCACTGGACCAGTTGATTGCTTTCAGGGTGCATTAAGCTTAAGGCATAGGCATGCAAGGCTTGCCGATGCAATGGCAACTCTTTGGCTACGTTCGGCGCCTTCTTGCGATAAACCGGATCTCCCAAGAGAGGGAATCCCAAAGACTCTAAATGAACCCGAATTTGATGGGTACGCCCGGTTTCAAGGCGGCACTCCAGGAGCGATACCGGCATTTGTAAAAAGTGGCCGTTAGCTATTCGCCGATAGAGCGTTATAGCAGGCTTACCCTGAATCGAATGCACTGCCATTTTGAGTCGATCGCGTTGATCGCGCGCCACCATGGCTTGTATTTTTCCCTGCGCTGCTGGCGTTCCCCAGACCCAAGCCAAGTAGCGGCGGCCGACAGTGCGCTCTTGGAGCTGGCGTACCAATGCCGTTTGTGCAATATCGGTCCGCGCCACTACCATCAGGCCCGACGTTTCTTTATCGAGGCGATGCACAATACCAGCGCGGGGCAACTGCTTCAGTTCTGGGTAGCGAAATAACAAGCCATTTAAGAGTGTGCCGGACCAATTGCCTGCGGCCGGATGCACTACTAAACCTGCGGGTTTATTAATCACGATCAAGCTGCTGTCCTCATGGACGATATCGAGAGCGATATCCTCTGCCTCAAAGGCAAATTGCTCGGGCATTTCTTGTGGGTAGACTTTGACGCTCTCCCCGCCCCGCAACAGATAACGGGCTCGCATTACCTTGCCGTCGACGGTGACAGCCCCTGCTTCAACCCAGGTTTTTAAGCGATTTCGAGAATAATCCGGCAAAGCACCAGCCAAAACCTTATCTAGGCGCTCGCCAGATGCCTCCCACGGAATTTCTAGGGCAATGAAATCCTCTTCATCGATATAATCAATTGGATTCGAATCAGGAGTTTTCGGCAATGCCACGCTTGAAGTACCCATATGTAGTCACAGCCGACAGTGTAAGGCCTACAAACGTAAGCCTGAATGGTTTGCCGTTCTCTTCCCGCATCAGCACCCTGCTGCTGGGATTTGCCCTGATTGCTACCTTGCTGATGAGTGGTTGCGCTAGCGATGGCAATAAAGACGAGACCGATGGCTGGTCGGAGACCAAGCTGTACAGCGAAGCCACTGACAAACTCAAAGACAATGATTTTGCAAAATGCGGATCGTATTTTGAAAAGCTCGAGGCCCGTTTTCCCTTTGGTCCTTATTCGCAGCAAGCGCAAATCAATGCCGCCTACTGTTACTGGAAAGCCAACGAACAGGCGCAAGCCTTGGTTGCAGTCGATCGCTTCATCAAGCTCCACCAAGGTAGTCCTAATCTGGATTACGCCTTCTACCTCAAAGGCTTGATTACCTTTAATGATGATCTGGGGTTTTTAGGCAAGTTCACTGGTCAAGATTTAAGCGAGCGCGATCCCAAGGCAGCACGTGAAGCATTCGAGGCATTTAAAGTGGTGGTGGATCGTTTTCCAAATAGCAAATACGCACCCGATGCGCTTGACCGGATGCGCTACATCGTTAACTCCTTGGCTGAGGCTGATGTGATTGTTGCGCGCTACTACTTTCAGCGCGGTGCTTACCTAGCAGCAGCAAACCGTGCGCAACTCGTACTCAAAGACTATGACCGCGCACCTGCAGTAGAAGAGGCTCTGTACATTCTGATCAAGTCCTACGAGCGCTTGGGCATGACGGATTTAAGTACCGATGCGATCCGCGTCTTTCAACTGAATTTTCCCGATAGCCAAATGCTCGCTACTGGACAGCGCGCCAAAAAACAGCGCTCGTGGTGGCAGATCTGGAATAGATAAGCTTCGGTTATTGCTTTAGGTTTTACGTATCAATTCAACTGGTACTCGGGGCGCGAGCGCGCAGATAAGCTCGTAACCAATCGTACCGGCAGCCGCAGCGACGGTGTCTGCAGGAACCTTCTGCCCCCATAGCTCGACCCTAGTTCCGATTTGCGCATCCGGCGCATTGCGTAAATCAATCGTAATCATGTCCATCGATACGCGTCCCGCAATTGGACAGATCACACCTGCGCCGTGATTCTCAACCCATACCGGGGTGTCATCCGGTGCATGGCGTGGATAGCCATCCGCATAACCACAGGCAATCACCCCAATCCGCATTGCTTCGGGCGCTCTAAAGCGACCGCCGTAGCCCACATGCCCGCCGGGAGCTACATGCTGAATATCAATGATTTCACTGGTCAGAGACATGACAGGCTCAAGGTGTGCATGTTCAATATCCGCATGGATTCCAGTTGGAGAAAGTCCGTACAACATAATTCCAGGGCGCACCCAGTTACCAAGGGCGGTTCGGTGCCACAAAATAGCAGCTGAGTTGGCAAGGCAGGTTTCACCAGCGAGGCCATCGGTCACTTCAGAAAAGCAGTCCATCTGCTCACCCACGGTTGGCTTCTGATCCATTGCATCGGCATTGGCAAAGTGCGTCATGTGCTGTACCTGATGCCCTAATGAATGGAGTCGGTGGTACATATCCCGATAAGCCGTAGGGGAAAAGCCCAGCCGGTTCATGCCGGAGTTAAGTTTTAGAAAGACCTGAAAAACGTGATTTGAGTGCTGCGCCAGGCGTTCAAGCAGTACCACTTGCTCCTGGCAATGGACCACTAAATCACAGTCCAGCAAGAGTGCTTGTGCAAGCTCTTCTGCCTCAAATAAGCCCTCCAACATGAGAATGCGGCCTTGCCAGCCTTGATTTCGTAGCCACTGCGCATCCCGCAGATCAAGCAAGGCAAATCCATCGGTCGCGTTTAAACCCTCCAGGATCGACTCTAGGCGATGACCATACCCGGCGGCTTTGACAACCGACCAGATTTTCGCCTCAGGGGCGAGCTTACGCACCCTGGCCAAATTATGGCGAAAGGCCTCAATGTGAATGGATGCCAAAATAGGCCGATTCATATCTGAAACCCCTTTCATGTTTTAATGCTCTAAATGACTCGATTGTACGAATGAACCGTAGTTTTTACACCATTATGGCGGCGCAATTTTTTTCGTCGCTGGCTGATAACGCACTCCTCATTGCGGCTATTGCACTTCTAATCCAGCTGGACGCTCCGGATTGGATGACCCCCTTGCTCAAGCTATTTTTTGTCTTGTCTTACGTCCTTCTGGCCGCCTTTGTGGGTGCATTTGCAGACTCCAGGCCCAAGGGCAATGTCATGTTCATCACCAACACCATTAAGTTTGTAGGCTGTGCCGTGATGTTATTTGGTAGCCATCCTTTGTTATCGTACGCCATTGTGGGCCTCGGCGCTGCTGCGTACTCCCCTGCGAAATACGGCATCCTCACCGAATTACTTCCCCCAGAGCGCTTGGTCGCTGCCAATGGCTGGATTGAAGGGCTAACCGTCGGCTCCATTATCTTGGGTACGGTTTTAGGCGGTGTACTGATCAGCGTTGGGGTCTCATCCCGTTTGCTTAGCCTTGATCTGCCCCTGATTGAAACCGGCATCGATACGCCAGCGGAAGCGGCTATTTTGATCATCATGATGATTTACATCATCGCTGCACTGATTAACCTCAAAATCCCCGATACTGGCGCACGCTACGTCGCTCAAAAAACAAATCCCATTGAGTTAATTGCTGATTTTGCCCATTGCTTTAGAACCCTGTGGAATGACCGATTGGGTCAGATCTCCTTAGCGGTAACCACCCTCTTTTGGGGCGCTGGCGCTACCTTGCAATTTATTGTGCTCAAGTGGGCTGAAGTGGCACTCAACATGAGTCTCTCGCAAGGCGCAATCTTGCAAGCCATCTCTGCCGTTGGCGTTGCTGGGGGCGCGATTTGGGCAGCGAGTCGCATCCCTTTAAAACAATCATTAAAAGTATTGCCTTACGGCGTAGTGATGGGTCTGGTGGTGTGCGTCATGGCCATTTATCACATCGATATGATTCCACCGGTGGTGCTTTTAGAGTTTGGTAATCATAAATTAACCCTGAATCTCATACCGCCCTACGCTCTGCTGGTATTAGTGGGTTGGCTCGCAGGCTACTTTGTAGTGCCTATGAACGCCCTCTTGCAACACCGTGGTCACGTTTTACTATCGGCAGGCCATTCGATTGCAGTGCAGAACTTCAATGAAAATCTCTCGGTACTCAGCATGCTAATGCTCTATGCCTTGCTCATTTGGCTTGATGTCCCAATCGCCTATGTCATTACGGGCTTTGGCTTATCGGTCAGTATCATCATGATCCTCATCATGCGCCGGCATGCCCGCAACCAAGCAGAGTATGACTCACTGCACCTCATCGGCGAAAGCAAGCACTAGCCAGTCAATCTATTGGCTTATTGTTTAAAGGCTTTGCAACACGGATCGGGCGAGCAGCAAATCTTCCCAAAGCAAGGCCTTCTCTTGCGGCCTAGCCAAGACTTGAGCCAACTCCAGTGTAGCGATCAAGGGCACCTCTGCTTCGCCGTGCATCAGCGAATGGATCGCGCCACGTAACTCCGTTAAGGGCGCGTGTTCGCCGGTCAAGCGCTGCGCACTTGCCCCGCCAAATGCAATCGCTACTAGCGGTACTGCGCTTGATTCGATTAACGCATCGATATTGGCCTTTTGGTCTTGCCAGACCCAAGCACTATTGGGCAAACCCAGCGCCCGAACGATGTTTTGAAACAAGGTTAAGGCATCGCCCTGCGGTTTGGTGCCGATAAAAATCCAACGGCTACTCACTTGCGCTGCGTGTTCCGATGCATTTGCTGTGGACTCAGGTGGCACCTGTGAATTAACTTGAGATTCTCCTGACGCATTCAGGGGTGCGATGTTAGCGGATCGATCAGTCCATTCGGTAATACCCATTTCTTTTAGAAAAGAGGATCGCATACTGGAGTTATTGGAGTCGATGGCGTTCATTGCGCTTCTAGGTTAATCGATTTTGCCATGACACTGCCATCTTCACGCTCGCCGGTCACTTTATCGGCTGGGTAATACCCTCTGCGCACCCCAATGATGGCATAGCCCATCCGTTCATATAACTTAACTGCAGAAATATTGGAGGGGCGCACTTCAAGAATAATGCGACTCATTTTCTGCCGAAACGCAATGCCCTCAATGGCTTGCATCACTCGACTACCAATGCCATTGCGACGTAATACAGGGTCAATCGTGATGTTGAGTAAATGCAACTCGTCAACGGCCGGATACAAAATGCAATAGCCCCACAATGCAGGCAAATTAGATAATGACTCTACTTTTGCAGTCATCTCTGGCCGAATGCAATAAGCCCAGTGCCCTGCTGTAAGCGAATCCAAAAATTGACCTTGTGTCCAGGGATGGCTGTGCGAGATTGCTTCCAAGGACATCACTGCTCGCATGTCCGATGGCTGCATCGGCATGAAAATCAATTGAGTATCTTGGGTACTAGTCATCGAAGGCATGAATAAGAAAGGGATTGCTACACAAAATAGAGGGTTCTATTTTGCACCACGTTCCGCGCTAGTCAGGGCTACTTTATTGCGGACATACAGTGGTTCTAATTGATCCACCGTAATGAGTTGATGATTAGCCACCATTGCCTGGGCACAGCGCAGTACACCGCGAGCACTGACGCCAAGAGCGCCATCCATTTGACTAGCGGGCATACACTGCTCAAAATAGGCAGGGTATTGAGTAAGCGCACTGCCAAATACATACTGGCTCATTCCTAGCTGGACATCTTCTGGCTTGCTCAGCTGAATATCGCCGATGCGCTCTGGCAATACGATAGTGTCGCCGCTTGCTTGCAGAGCTTTGCTTACTGTGTAATTAGCCCAATAGACTTCGCCCATGCGGGCATCAATCGCAACCGTAAATTCGTGTTTGCTGGGGCCCATGGTTTGCAACAAGCGATGATCGATTGCACTGGCTGCGATCGCATCGAGACTGGCAACCGGTGCTATCGGCAGATTGGCAGCCAGTGCTAAACCTTGCACCACTGCAACGCCCAATCGTACCCCTGTAAAAGCGCCTGGACCAATACCGACGGCAATCGCATCCAAGTCCCGCAAGCTTATTCTTTCTTGTTTAAGGAGATCGGTAATCCACGGCAAAAGGTGTTGGCTTGCACTCGGCCCGAGTAATTCATGGTGCTCCACCAATCGATCGGGTGCAGTCTCTGCGGAGAGCGCAACAGAGCACCACGCAGATGAAGTATCGATCGCTAGAATGCGTTTCAAGAACAGACCTTAAGACGACAATGCTTGAATAATGTCAGGGGGCGCCTGAACCAGTTCAATCAAAACGCCCTCACCGCCGAATGGAAATTCATCATTGCCTTTGGGGTGAATAAAAATAATATCGTGGCCTGCCGCGCCTTTACGAATGCCACCAGGGGCAAAGCGGAGGCCTTTGCTGCTGAGCCAGTCATGGGCCAGCTGTAAATCATCTACCCATAGACCAATGTGGTTCAGTGGGGTTTGGTGCACCGCTGGTTTTTTCGCAATATCGACCGGCTGCATTAAATCAACTTCGATCGCGTGCGCGCCATGGCCGATTGCACAAATATCTTCGTTGACATTCTCCCGTTCCGATACATAGGTATCTTTGAAGGTAAAGCCAAGCAAATCAACCCACAATGAACGCAAACGCTCTTTATCCTCGCCGCCAATGGCAATTTGTTGAACTCCTAAAATACGAAATGGCCTTGCGTCCGTCATGCTCGTCCTTTACTCAAAGCGAATAATGAGTTGATCCACTGCCAGGCTATCGCCCTCCTTGGCCAGGATTTCAGAGACAACGCCATCCTGCAATGCCGAAAGGGTGTTCTCCATTTTCATGGCTTCAATTGAAGCTAATTTCTGCCCCGCAGTGACGCTGTCGCCAGCACGCACTAATATTTTGGTTAAGAGGCCTGGCATCGGCGATAAGACCATTTTGGATGTATCTGGCGGCAACTTGATCGGCATACGTGCCTGGAGCTGTGCACCAAGCGGACTTAACACCATGCATTCGTATTGAGCGCCATCCAATACTAGGAAATAGCGGATACCTCTGCGCTCTACTTGCGCTGATATCGACTGCGTTCCGTTGATGGTGGCATTAAGCACAATTTGCCCCGGGCGCCATTCGCTCACAATGTCGTAGCGGCTGATGCCATCTCCGGTTTCTACATAAACCGAGTAGATTCCATCTTTATGCTCTACTCGGGTTGGTATGTCGATGGGATCATTCATCGTTCCCACCCGCTTTCCGGTTACCAATACAAATTGTTTGGTAATTTGCATCTCATGGCCTGGCAACTGACCGTCAATCACTTGGATGTATTCCAGGTAGCGCGTACGCATGAAGGTAGCTAGCGCAGCCAAGCGATTGGGATCAGCCGGCTGTACAGAGTCGCGCTGAAATCCATTGGGGTACTCTTCAGGGATAAAGCCCGTTGTAAAGTCACCCGACACAAAGCGTGGGTGCTGTAAGAGCGCCGCCTGAAACGCGATATTCGAATGAATCCCGCGAATCACAAATTGATTGAGGGCATGGCGCATTTTATGAATCGCATCCATCCGATCGCTACCATGCACAATCAACTTGGCAATCATCGAGTCATAGTACATCGGGATTTCACCGCCCTCGTACACTCCCGTATCGACACGAACACCATTCTCTTCTGCTGGAGGGCGGTATTTAACGAGTCGGCCCGTCGATGGTAAAAAATTACGGAAGGGATCATCGGCATTAATCCGGCATTCCATCGACCACCCATTTAGCTTGAGCTGATCTTGTGTAAAGGATAGCTTTTCGCCTGCAGCAACGCGAATCATCTGCTCAACTAAATCCAGTCCTGTAATCGATTCGGTTACAGGATGTTCGACTTGCAAACGGGTATTCATCTCCAAGAAGTAAAAGGATTTATCTTTTCCGACGACAAACTCCACCGTACCAGCGGATTGGTAATTGACGGCGCGTGCTAAGGCCACGGCCTGCTCGCCCATGGCTTTGCGCGTCGCTGGATCAATAAATGGCGATGGCGCTTCTTCGATTACCTTTTGGTGACGGCGCTGAATCGAGCAATCACGCTCCCACAGATAGACGATATTGCCGTGCGCATCACCCAGTATCTGAATCTCAATGTGCCGTGGGCCTTCGACAAACTTCTCAATAAATACGCGGTCATCGCCAAAGCTGTTCATAGCCTCGGTACGGCATGCTGTAAAGCCTTCGAATGCCTCTTGATCGTTATGCGCAACCCGTAAGCCCTTGCCGCCGCCACCCGCAGATGCCTTGATCATCACCGGGTAACCAATATCCTTGGCGATTTTGACTGCGACGTCTGGGCTATCAATCGCTTCGTTAAAGCCCGGAATGGTATTGACCTTGGCTTCCATAGCTAGTTTTTTAGAGGCGATCTTATCGCCCATCGCGGCAATCGATGCAAATTTAGGGCCGATAAAGACAATGCCCTCTTCTTCGCAGCGCCGGGCAAATTGCTCGTTCTCGGATAAAAATCCATAGCCAGGATGCACCGCTTGAGCGCCAGTATCCTTACAGGCCTGAATAATGCGGTCCATTACCAAATAGGATTCACGCGATGGTGCAGGCCCAATGCAGACAGCCTCATCTGCGAGTTGAACGTGCCTAGCTTCCCGATCGGCTTCAGAAAATACAGCAACCGTCTGAATGCCCATGCGTTTGGCTGTTTTAATCACGCGGCATGCAATCTCGCCACGATTGGCAATCAGGATCTTTTTAAACAGGGTGGTTTTCATGTGATCGTGCCTATCCATTACAGGGGAATATTGCCGTGTTTACGCTCAGGATTTTTGAGATCCTTGTCTTTGAGCATGGCCAGTGAGCGTGCAATGCGTTTGCGCGATTCGTGCGGCAAGATCACATCATCAATGTAGCCGCGCCGACCTGCCACAAAGGGGTTGGCAAACTTGGCTTTGTATTCTGCTTCGCGTGCGGCGATTTTTTCTGGATCGGCCTTCTCTTCGCGAAAGATAATTTCGACAGCGCCTTTCGGGCCCATCACCGCAATCTCAGCCGAAGGCCATGCAAAATTGACATCGCCACGCAGATGCTTCGATGCCATTACGTCGTAGGCGCCACCATAGGCTTTACGGGTGATCAAGGTTACCTTCGGAACCGTACAGTCGGCATAGGCATAGAGTAATTTCGCGCCGTGCTTAATGATGCCGCCGTATTCCTGTGCTGTACCGGGCATAAAGCCGGGAACATCGACTAGGGTGACAACGGGAATATTGAAGGCATCACAAAAGCGCACAAAACGGGCGGCCTTAATTGATGCTTTAATATCCAAGCAGCCGGCTAGTACCAAAGGTTGATTGGCGACGATGCCGATCGTTTGCCCTTCCATGCGCCCAAAACCAATCAAGATATTTTTAGCGTAATCGGGTTGCAACTCAAAGAACTCACCATCGTCCGCAATCTTACGAATCAACTCGTGCATGTCGTAGGGTTGATTTGGATTGGCGGGCACCAAGGTATCCAGGGAATAATCGGGCGCCTCATCGCGCCGGGCTGAACGCAATGTTGGTGGCTTTTCTTTGTTGGATAAAGGTAGGTAATTAAAGAATCGGCGCAACACCATGATTGCCTCAACGTCATTCTCAAAGGCCAAATCGCACACGCCTGAAACCGTTGAATGGGTTACAGCGCCGCCGAGCTCTTCTGCGGTGACGTCTTCATGGGTTACGGTTTTGACAACCTCTGGGCCCGTAACAAACATATACGAGCTGTCTTTGACCATAAAAATAAAGTCAGTCAAGGCCGGTGAATACACGGCGCCGCCAGCAGACGGGCCCATGATTAAGGATATTTGTGGAATAACGCCGGAAGCAGTTACATTGCGTTGAAAGATATCGGCATAGCCACCCAAGGACGCAACCCCCTCCTGAATGCGGGCGCCGCCCGAATCATTGAGTCCGATGACGGGAGCGCCGACTTTCATGGCCTGATCCATGATTTTGCAAATCTTCTCTGCATGGGCCTCGGATAAGGAGCCTCCGAGCACCGTAAAGTCTTGTGAAAAGACAAACACCAGTCGTCCATTGATCATGCCGTAGCCGGTCACAACACCATCGCCTGGCACGGTTTGATCTGCCATACCAAAATCGGTGCAGCGGTGCTCGACAAACATATCCCACTCTTCAAAGCTGCCTGCGTCCAAGAGCAATTCGATGCGTTCACGGGCAGTTAACTTGCCTTTGGAATGCTGTGCCTGAATCCGTTTTTGTCCTCCGCCCAGGCGCGCTAACTCACGTTTAGCTTCCAGTTGTTGGATGATGTCTTGCATGCTAACTCCTTAGAAAGAGGTGTGGCCCATGGCCTCAAGTAAACGCCTTGCAGCAACCGAGGGGGCTATAGTTCCGAGATTGACGGCATTGCTCAGCTCGGGAAGCAAAGCCTGAACCGCAGGATTATTTTTAAATGCACTTTTAAGGCCAGCATCAATGCGCTCCCACATCCACGAGCCTGCCTGCATCTGGCGCCGTGCAGCCAATCGGCCATTGGCCGTTTGCAGTTTCTGAAAACGGAGGATGTGATCCCATAAATCAGTGATACCGGTTCCTTGCAAGGCAGATAAGGACATCACAATCGGATGCCAATACTCGGCATCGTGCGTCGCGTGGTCTGGATTTCCTTGAAACCCTAATAATCTCAATGAACTGGTAATGAATGCTTGTGCACGCATCGCCGCATTGGGATCAATGTCGGCTTTGTTGATCACAATTAAATCGGCTAACTCCATCACCCCTTTTTTAATCGCCTGCAAATCATCTCCCGCATTGGGCAATTGCAATAGCAAAAATAAATCCGTCATACCCGCTACGGCGATCTCGCTTTGACCCACGCCGACGGTCTCCACAATCACGACATCATGCCCAGCCGCTTCAGCGACTAAAAGTGCCTCACGGGTTTTTTCAGCAACGCCGCCCAGCGTTCCAGAGGACGGACTCGGCCGGATAAATGCACTTTCATGCACCGATAGCCGCTCCATGCGGGTCTTATCGCCCAAGATCGAACCGCCCGATAGGCTCGAGGATGGATCGATTGCCAGAACAGCCACGCGATGCCCGCGCTCAATCAAATAGAGTCCTAGGGTTTCAATCAGGGTTGACTTTCCCACTCCTGGAACGCCTGAGATACCCAAACGAAAGGACTTGCCGGTCTTTGGTAACAAGGCATTGAGTAATTCATCTGCACGCTTACGATGATCGATGCGAGTTGATTCAAGCAAGGTAATGGCCTTAGCTAAGGCGCGGCGCTGCACTGGCCCAGGTAGACCCGTAATCGCATCAAATAAAGCTTGGTCAGCGGCAGGCAGCATGGCGAATTAGAGCGGCTTTGCTTGTTTGCGAATTTGCTCGAGTACGTCTTTGGCGGAAGCGGGAATCGGGGTGCCTGGACCATAGATACCCTTTACGCCTGCCTCATACAAGAATTCATAATCCTGTCGCGGAATGACGCCGCCAACGAACACAATAATGTCGTCGGCACCTTGCTTGCGTAATTCAGCGATGATCGCCGGCACCAAGGTTTTATGGCCAGCTGCCAAAGTAGAAATGCCCAGCGCGTGGACATCATTCTCAATTGCTTGGCGCGCGCATTCTTCTGGAGTCTGAAACAGGGGTCCAATGTCGACGTCAAAGCCCAGATCGGCAAATGCCGTGGCGACCACTTTTGCACCACGATCATGGCCATCTTGACCCAACTTCGCAATCATGACGCGTGGTCTGCGACCGAAATCGCTCGCGAATTGCGCGAGCTCCCCTTTAAGTTTTTCCCAGCCCTCGGCTGAGTCATAAGCAGCTGCATACACTCCGGTCACCTTTTGCGTATCGGCGCGATGGCGCCCGTAGATTTTTTCTAAAGCGTCAGACACTTCACCGACGGTAGCGCGCAAGCGCATTGCCGCTACCGCTAACTCCAATAAATTGCCGGCTTGGTCTTCCGCCGCCTTGGTCAGCGCCGCGAGTGCAGCTGCCACTTTCTTGCTATCACGCGATGCCTTAATCGAATTTAAGCGCTCGATTTGGTTATCGCGCACTTTGTCGTTATCAATCACCAAGACATCGACTAATTCTTCTTTATCCAGCTTGTATTTATTGACGCCCACAATGACATCGGCGCCCGAATCAATCTTGGCTTGCTTTTCAGCGGCAGCGGCTTCAATTTTGAGCTTAGCCCAACCGCTTTCAACGGCCTTGGTCATACCGCCCATGGCGTCTACTTCGAGCACAATCTCCCACGCTTTATCGGCCATCTCTTGCGTCAGGTTTTCCATCATGTAGGAGCCGGCCCAGGGATCGATCACGCTAGTGATGTGGGTTTCTTCTTGGAGAATGAGCTGAGTATTGCGCGCAATGCGACTGGACGTTTCCGATGGCAAGGCAATCGCTTCATCAAAGGAGTTTGTGTGCAAGGATTGGGTACCGCCAAACACCGCCGCCATCGCTTCCACTGTCGTGCGCACCACATTGTTATACGGATCTTGTTCAGTCAAGGACCAACCCGAGGTCTGGCAATGGGTGCGCAGCATCAGTGATTTCGGGTTTTGTGGATTGAACTGTTTCATGATGCGCCACCAGAGCAAACGGGCGGCGCGGAGTTTTGCAACCTCCAAGTAGAAGTTCATGCCGATCGCAAAGAAGAAGGACAAACGCCCAGCAAATCCATCGACATCCAAGCCTTTTGCTAAGGCAGTTTTAACGTACTCCTTGCCATCGGCCAAGGTGAATGCAAGTTCTAATACTTGATTGGCGCCTGCTTCTTGCATGTGGTAACCCGAGATCGAGATCGAGTTGAACTTGGGCATGTGCTTTGCCGTGTATTC
Organism: Polynucleobacter sp.; assembly: GCA_044345935.1. Taxonomy (GTDB): domain Bacteria; phylum Pseudomonadota; class Gammaproteobacteria; order Burkholderiales; family Burkholderiaceae; genus Polynucleobacter. The sequence goes on from JBIJAC010000006.1 coordinate 15,224, forward strand.
AATGATGTCGCCAATAATGCGCATCGATGGCTCGGGCGGATAGATGTAAGTATTGCGAACCATGAACTCCTTCAGAATGTCATTCTGAATCGTTCCTGAAAGCTGAGCCTGACTCACGCCTTGCTCTTCGCCGGCAACGATGTAGCCTGCCAATACGGGCAGTACAGCGCCATTCATCGTCATCGATACCGAAACGGTATCGAGCGGAATGCCATTGAAGAGAATTTTCATATCCTCAACCGAGTCAATTGCAACCCCAGCCTTACCCACATCACCGGTTACACGGGGATGATCAGAGTCGTAACCCCGATGGGTTGCTAAATCGAATGCCACAGAAACGCCTTGGCCTCCGGCGGCGAGTGCTTTGCGGTAAAACGCATTGGATTCTTCTGCGGTGGAAAAACCCGCGTACTGCCGAATGGTCCAAGGCCGCACCGAATACATCGTGGCTTGGGGCCCACGCACAAATGGCTCAAATCCGGGTAAGGTATTGGCATACGGCAGCGCTGCTGAATCGGCTGCCGTATATAAAGCTTTCAAGTGAATACCATCGGGCGTATTCCAGCCCAGCGCTTCGGTACTGCCATTGGGGGCTGACTTTTGCGCTGCTTTTTCCCAATCGCCCAATTCCACTTTTTTGGAATCAGGCCATGAATTGGGCTTGGCACTGGATGAACTCATTCAACTTGCTCCTGTTGGCTTAGTTACGACATCACTTTTAATATTTGGTATTTTGCTTGACAAATGCACTTCTGTCTAGATATTGTATACATAATTATGAATACAATTTCAGTAAATCATCCATGAATTTAAGCAATAGACCCCTGTACCATGATGTTGCGGAGCGCCTGCGTGCGCAGATTTTTGCCCATACACTGCCGCCTGGCAGCTGGCTGGACGAACAAAGCTTAGCTCTCACCTTTGGTATCAGTCGTACCCCCATGCGCGAAGCAATTAAGGTGCTCGCCTCCGAAGGCTTAGTCACCATGAAACCCAGGCGCGGCGCTTATGTTACCGAGGTAGAACGAGGCGATTTAGAGCAGATTTTTGCTGTTTTGGCCCAATTAGAGGGCTTTGCAGCTAAGGAAGTTGCTATTAAAGCCAGTGAAGCCCAACTCAACCAATTGGATGATTTGCACCTCAAGCTTGAAAAAGCCGCTGCAGACCGAGATGTTGAGCAGTTTTTTGAGATCAACGTGCGCTTTCATGAGCTGATCATGGAAATTGCAGGCAATCGATGGATGAATGGGGTTGTGGATGACCTGCGCAAGGTTTTAAAACTGCAGCGCAGGGACTCTTTGGGACGGTCTGGACGATTACAGAGCGCCTTAAATGAGCACCGTAACATACTGAAAGCGTTAATTAAAAGAGATGGGGCTGCTGCAGAAGAGGCAATGCATGCTCACCTCGCGCGCGGGCTCGAGGCCGCGCGCTAGTTGATTCAATTACTTCTTAATGACCATCGTGCCTGGCAATGAGGCAATGTAGGCGGCCATATTTCGTAGATCAGCCTCGCTGTACTGAGTCACTTGAGACACCATCACGGCATTTTTACGGCCGAATTGGGGGTTGTTCGAAACTTGGTAGGAGCGTAAGGCATAAAACAAATAATCGGCGTACTGGCCAGCAATCTTAGGGTATGCCGGCGCCACTGGCTCATTCAGATTAGCGCCATGGCAGGCAGCACAATTGTTCTTTTCAACCAGTTCTTTTCCTTTAGCCAGATTGGATGCCTGAGCAATACCAATGCTGGAAAGTAAAAAAGAAATCAGGAGTGCGACTTTCATAAATAGACCTTTAAATCAATATCACTTCAAGGGGTTTTTTGGGGAGCTTGGGCTTTGGGCAGCGTAATACGCGCTCACATCGGCCATATCCTGGGGAGTCATGCTGCCCGCAATCGAGCGCATGGTGGGGTGTTTCCGTTCGCCAGACTTATACGCTTCCAAAGAGGCGTAAATGTACGCTGCATTTTGCCCGCCAATTTTCGGCACGCGATAAACCAAAGGGTAATCAGCGCGGTAATCCGGAATAGCATGGCAACCAGCGCATAACCAAACCTTGGCCTGGCCAGCGGCAGCAGAGCCTTTGACATCTTGCGCCTGAACATCAAGAGAAGCTGCAGAAAATCCAGCACCAACTGCAAATACCAGTGTGGACAACAAATGGGTCACGGTAGGTTTTTTCATGGAATCGATTAACTTACATAAAAGACTAATATTTTGATACACGGAGTATAGCGGACGACATTGAATTACTCATTTTTACAGCATTTAGCGGTAAGATTCTACCCTTCCCTTTACCCCTAAAAAGCACCTATCTATATGCCCACCAAACCCATCAGCGATCGCCTTAAAGACCTCGGAATTGCGCTTCCTTCCACAGCAAGTCCTGCTGCCGCCTACGTTATGGCCGTCACCAGCGGCTCTACCGTCTTTGTTTCTGGGCATATCGCCAAGCAAGCGGGCAAGCCGTGGGTTGGTAAATTAGGTCTCGATATGGATACCGCTAGCGGCAAAGCCGCGGCACGATCGATTGCGATCGATTTAATGGCTACCTTGCAATCGCATTTAGGGTCACTCGATCGCGTTAAGCGCATCGTTAAAGTCATGGGCCTGGTCAACTCCACCGATCTCTATACAGAGCAACACCTGGTGATCAATGGGTGCTCTGAACTGTTTCTTGAGGTTTTTGGCGAAGCCGGTAAACATGCTCGTAGCGCCTTTGGTGTGGTGCAAATTCCACTGGGTGCCTGCGTTGAAATTGAACTTATCGCCGAGATTGAGTAGCCCCTAGTAGAAAGCACTGACTTAATTCGGGCTCAGCTTTCCATCCTTTAAACGCGGGTCTAAATAATGGCCCTTACGCGCGCGGTTGCCTGCAAATGACTTTAAGGTCTTGCTGTCGAGACTTAACTCAGTTGGCTTTCCGGCTCGGCCTGCGCCAGAATAAGTGGCGCCATCTGGACCCACGGCAATGGCCGACGCAAGACGTTCTTTGTCATCCAGGCCCATCAAGATAACGCCCTTCCCGCCGGTTGGTAGGCGCTTGAGCTCATCGAGTGGAAATACCAGCAGACGTGCGCTTTCCGATAAACAAGCGACCTGCTTCATGCCAGGGCGTACCTTGCTGGCGCCCAATGGCGCATCGCCAGTGCTGAATTTGCTATCAACACCAATAAAGGATTTACCTGCTTTGTTGCGGGTCAGCATATCGGCCACATTCGCCAAGAAGCCATTACCGGCCCGCGTTGAAATCAATACCAAATCATCCAATTGGCCGGCGTAATAGGCCACCATTTGCGAACCAGCCGCTAAGTTAATGAAGCTGGTTAAGGGCGCACCATCGCCGCGAGCCCCAGGTAACTCGCTAACGGGAACGGTATAAACACGACCATCACTGCCAAAGCCCTGCATCACGTCAACGGTACGGCATTCATACGTGGCGTACATCGCATCACCCGACTTAAACGAAAACTGCTGTGCGTCGTGTTCATGGCCTTGGCGAACGCGAACCCAACCCTTTTGCGACACGATGACCGTTACCGGCTCATCAATCACTTTAGCCTCTGCGATGGCACGCTTATCCTCTTGCATGAGGGTGCGGCGCACGTCGCCAAACTCTTTGGCATCGGCTTCAATTTCCTTGATGATGCATTTGCGCAAGGTGCTATCGCTCTGCAACAGGCCGTCCAAATTGGCTTTTTCGGTTTGGAGTTCTTTGAGCTCTTGCTCAATCTTAATTGCCTCAAGCCTTGCCAATTGGCGCAAGCGAATTTCTAAAATATCTTCGGCTTGGCGATCGCTGAGTTTAAATGCAGTAATCAGGTCAGCCTTTGGCTCATCGCTATTGCGAATGATTTTGATGACCTTATCAATGTTGAGCAAAATAATCTGGCGGCCTTCCAGAATATGAATGCGGGCATTGACTTTGGCAAGGCGATGCTCGGTGCGGCGCGTTACCGTTGCAACGCGGAACGCAATCCACTCGGAAATAATGTCTTTTAAATTCTTTTGGCGTGGCCGGCCATCATTGCCAATCATCACCAGATTGATGGGCGCATTGGATTCAAGTGAGGTGTGCGCCAGCAATAAATTGACGAAGTCATTGACTTCCACATTCTTGCTCTTGGGCTCAAACACTAAACGTACTGCAGCGTCTTTACTCGATTCATCGCGAACGCAATCGAGCATATTCAAAATGGCTGCTTTGGTATTGCTTTGATCGGGCGTTAAGGACTTTTTACCCAATTTGATTTTGGGGTTGGTAAGCTCTTCAATTTCTTGCAGTACCCGCTGAGTCGAGGTTGCAGGCGGCAACTCGTTCACCACAATTTGCCATTGACCGCGTGCCAACTCCTCCACCGACCAGCGTGCCCGCACTTTTAAACTGCCGCGACCGCCCTCATAAATCTGGGCAATATCGCTCGCCGACGAGATAATTTGACCGCCGCCTGGAAAGTCGGGACCTGGAAGAATCGCTAGCAAATCGCTACTACTCATATTCGGCGACTTCATTAATGCAATTGCTGCTGCAGCTACTTCGCGCAAATTATGGGATGGAATTTCAGTGGCCATGCCCACTGCAATGCCGGATGCGCCATTAAGCAATACAAAAGGCAAACGCGCAGGAAGTAATTTAGGTTCCTGAAAAGAGCCGTCGTAGTTTGGTGCGAACGCAACCGTACCCTCATCGATTTCACTGAGCAGCAAGTGGGTTGCAATCTTAGTCAGTCGCGCTTCGGTGTAGCGCATCGCTGCAGCACCGTCGCCGTCGCGCGAACCAAAATTGCCCTGCCCGTCGATTAAGGGATAACGCAATGAGAAGCTTTGGGCCAATCGAACCAAGGCATCGTAAGCCGATTGATCGCCATGTGGATGGAATTTGCCGAGCACATCACCAACCACCCGGGCACTTTTGACTGGCTTAGCATCGGAGCGCAATCCCATTTCGCTCATCGAAAACAGAATGCGCCGCTGCACTGGCTTTTGGCCATCCGCTACCTCAGGCAAGGCGCGCCCTTTTACAACGCTAATGGCGTAGTCTAAATACGCGCGCTCTGCATAGACGGCCAGCGTTAATCCCTCGCTGCCATCGCCTCCATCGTCATCGATGCTGCCGGATGACCCGCGCGGCGGATTGGGAGGTGAGTTCGAATTTGAGCTAGCAGCATCGATCGTAAATAAATCAGCCTGCTCTTGCATGCTGGAAGCTGAAGTGGATTTGCGCGTTGCCATTAAATGTCTGCCTCTACTTCATTGCCACGCTCTTCAAGCCAATCCCGCCTTGCACCCGATTCGGATTTACCCATCAGCATGTCCATGGTTTTAAATGTATCTTGCTCACTGAGTGCGCCCAAAGTGACCGGCAGCAAGCGGCGTGTATCTGGATTAAGCGTGGTATCCCACAACTGCTCCGCACTCATTTCGCCAAGTCCCTTAAAGCGGGAAATCTGCCAGGCAGTATCGCGAACGCCGTCTTTGCGTAATTTATCTTCGATTGCATTAAGTTCACTTGCATCCAGGGCATAGATCTTTTGCGCTGGTTTTTTACCCCGTGCCGGCGCATCCACCCGAAAGAGGGGTGGCCTGGCGATATACACATGCCCAGCATCGAGTAACTTCGGAAAGTGTTTATAAAACAAAGTAAGCAATAAAACTTGAATATGCGAACCATCCACGTCAGCATCCGACAGAATGCAGATCTTGCCGTAGCGTAAATTGGATAGGTCAGGCGTATCGTTTAGGCCATGGGGGTCTACGCCAATTGCTACCGCAATGTCATGCACCTCGTTGTTGGCAAATAAGCGATCGCGCTCTGCCTCCCAGGTATTAAGCACCTTGCCGCGCAAAGGCAAGATGGCCTGGTACTCTTTGTTGCGTCCCATTTTGGCGGAACCACCGGCAGAGTCGCCCTCCACTAAAAAGAGTTCGTTCAGAGCAATGTCTTGGCTCTCGCAATCCGTTAACTTGCCTGGCAGCACGGCAACGCCAGAGGATTTTTTCTTTTCGACTTTTTGTCCAGCGCGGGTACGGGCTTGCGCTTGCTTAATCACCAGCTCCGCTAATTTGCGGCCATAGTCTACATGCTGGTTTAGCCAAAGTTCGAGTGCAGATTTAGAAAATCCAGAAACCAAACGCACGGCATCGCGTGAGTTCAGGCGTTCTTTAATTTGCCCCTGGAACTGGGGGTCAAGTACTTTGGCAGACAAAATAAAGGAAGCGCGTGCAAAGACATCCTCGGGCATTAACTTAACGCCCTTGGGTTGCAAGGCATGCATCTCGATAAAGCCTTTCACCGCATTAAAGAGCCCTTCTCGCAGGCCGCTCTCGTGGGTGCCGCCAGCAGGCGTCGGAATTAAATTGACATAACTCTCACGAACCGGTGGACCATCTTCAGTCCACGTGACTACCCAGGCAGCGCCCTCGCCTTCAGCAAAGGTATCTTCATCGGCCTTACCGGTGGCGTATTGCTCCGCCTCAAAAGATGGAATCACTTCAGCGCTATGGCCCGCCTGAGCCAATGCTTCATTCAGGTAGCCACGCAATCCCTGCGCGTATTGCCAGGATTGCGTCTCGCCGCTTTTTTCTTGAATTAATGTAACTTTAACGCCGGGTAACAATACTGCTTTAGAGCGTAGCAAACGAATCAGATCCGCCATCGGAATGGCGGCACTATCAAAATATTTCCCGTCGGGCCAGGCCCGTACGCGCGTACCGTGGGCTTTATCGCCTTTATCGGCAGGCCTGGTTTTGAGTTTTTCGATGACATTGCCATCAGCAAAGCTCAGGGTAGAAATTTGCCCCTCACGCCATACCGTGACATCCAGGCGCTTCGAAAGCGCATTCGTTACCGACACCCCAACGCCGTGTAAGCCACCTGAGAAGGCATACGCCCCGCCGCTGCCTTTTTCAAACTTGCCGCCCGCGTGGAGCTGGGTAAAGACAATTTGCACCACGGGTAACTTTTCGGTGGGGTGCATGCCCACTGGAATACCGCGGCCATCGTCCTCAATGCTGACGCTGCCATCGGCATGCAAGGTGACCATGATTTGCTTACCAAAGCCTCCTAGGGCCTCATCGGATGCGTTATCCAGCACTTCTTGGATGATGTGAAGGGGGTTATCGGTCCTGGTGTACATCCCAGGGCGCTGACGAACAGGTTCAAGTCCTTTGAGAACTTGAATCGATGATTCGCTGTATTCGGAGGTTTTACGGGTTGCCATGCGCAGAAATTGTAGTCATGTCTGGGATTGGCCTCTTTTTTTACCGTTGCACGGGCTCTGCTTGCGCATTTTGAGGCCATCTTTGGCCTTTGCACGCGATTATTTGCCCATTCATGCCAAAATTGGACCATGGGTGCACTTAGTCATATTCGGGTTTTAGACCTCAGCCGGGTTCTTGCTGGGCCATGGTGCGCCCAAAACTTAGCCGATTTAGGTGCTGACGTCATTAAAGTCGAGCGCCCGATTGTTGGTGACGATACCCGCCACTGGGGGCCTCCGTTCGCACAAAATCCACAAGGTGAAGATACAGCAGAGGCTGCTTACTTCATATCAATCAACCGCAACAAACGCTCGATTACCGTCGATATCAGCACGCCCGAGGGCCAAGACATTATTCGGAAGTTAGCGCGCGAATCCGATGTGGTGCTTGAGAACTACAAGGTGGGTCAGTTAAAAAAATATGGGCTGGATTACGACAGCCTCACTTTAGAGAAGCCCGATCTCATTTATTGCTCCGTCACTGGCTTTGGTCAAACAGGTCCCTATGCGCAGCGCCCTGGCTACGATTTCATTATTCAAGGCTTGGGTGGTTTTATGAGCGTTACCGGCGAAGCCGATGATTTACCGGGCGGTGGACCGCAAAAAGCGGGGGTTGCGATTGTGGATTTATTTACGGGCATGTATGCCAGCTCAGCCATTTTGGCCGCCGTTATTCACCGCGATCGCACAGGACTTGGTCAATACATCGACATGGCTTTACTCGATACCCAAATTGCGATCATGGCCAATATCTCGAGCAATTATTTGTGTACTGGAATTCCGCCACGGCGCTGGGGTAATGCCCACCCCAATATCGTTCCGTATCAAACCTTTCCGACCTCCGATGGCTGGATGATTATTGCCGTTGGGAACGACAGTCAGTTTCGTCAGTTTGTAAAATCCGGCGGGCAAGAACAGCTTGCAGACGATGCGCGCTTTGCCGATAATCCATCGCGCCTTGCGCACCGCTCTGTTTTGGTTCCATTACTCACCGAGATGACGAAGACCAAAACCAAGAAGGATTGGATTGCCACTCTAGAAAAAGCCAACGTACCCTGCGGACCGATTAACGATTTGGAAGAAGTCTTTGCCAATGAGCAAGTCGTCTCGCGCCAAGTTGAAATACACGTGCCGCACCCCACTGCCGGCACCATGAAATTGGTCTCCAGCCCCATCAAGTTGTCGGCAACGCCTGTGGAAGTGCGCATGGCACCACCGACCTTGGGTCAGCACACCGATGAGGTGTTGCGCGATCGCCTTGGACTCAGCCCAGAACAGATTAGTGCCTTACGCCAAAAGCAGGCAATCTAAGCGTCTATCGCATGCCGAGCGCCCAACCTAAAGCAGCTATCCCACTTAAACACGTCCTGATTTACGGTGGCCTGCTTGTCACTCTATCGATGGGCATTCGCCATGGCTTTGGTTTATTTAATCTCCCCATTACTGCCGCCAATGGTTGGGATCGCGAAACGTTTGCACTGACGATTGCGCTGCAAAATTTAATTTGGGGCGCACTGCAGCCGGTTACCGGCGCCCTCGCCGATCGCTTTGGCGCCTTTCGGATCATTGTGATGGGCGGCATCTTATACGCCTTGGGTCTGGCTGGTATGGGCCTCTCCACTGACGCCCTCAACTTCACCTTGGCAGGCGGCCTATTAATTGGCTTAGCCCAAACTGCTACGACCTACAGCGTGGTCTATGGGGTTCTGGGTCGCAATGTGGCTGCTGAAAAGCGGGTTTGGGCGATGGGGATTGCGGCAGCGGCAGGATCCTTTGGCCAGTTCCTGATGATTCCAATAGAACAGGGACTGATTACCCACTTTGGCGCAACAGACGCACTCTTGCTGCTGGGCCTAATGGCTACCTTTATGTTGCCCATTGCCTTTAAGTTAAGAGAGCCGGCAGGATTGACCCATCTGCACTTAGGCAATCAAACGATTAGGGAGGCGCTGGGTGAAGCCATGCATAACCGCAGCTTTCAGTTGCTCACATTGGGTTATTTTGTCTGTGGCTTTCAGGTGGTATTTATTGCTGTGCATCTGGCGCCTTACCTCAGCGATCTCTCCAAGACAGTCCCATCGGTTGGTTCTCCCGCAGTTGCCAGCACTGCTCTGGCCTTGATTGGTCTCTTTAATGTATTCGGCACCTTTTATGCCGGCGTTTTAGGTCAGCGCTTTCCAAAACGGTATTTACTCTCCGCGATCTATGCGAGCCGTGCTGTTGCCATCGCCCTTTTTGTATTTACGCCAATTACGCCATTCTCCACCTACCTATTTGCAGCAGTAATGGGATTTCTTTGGCTCTCCACCGTGCCCCTGACGAATGCAATCGTGGCGCAGATTTTTGGTGTGAAGTACTTAAGCATGCTGTCGGGCTTAGTGTTCTTTTCACACCAACTGGGGAGTTTTTGTGGTGCCTATTTGGGCGGTGTTTTGTATGATCGCAGTGCCACCTATGATCCGGTCTGGATGATCGCCATTGGGCTGGGCATTTTTGCCGCATTCATTAACCTACCGATTCAAGAACGCGCGCTTGGGCGACTGCAGTCGACCTAAATCAGCTTGCGTGTCGATACGGCCTGTCTGAGTACAATCGAAGTATGCGTCCCCTTTTTAGCACGGCAATCCGTAAACCCGTATGGCAACGATTTTCCGTATTGCTCTTATGCGGTCTTGTTTTAAGCTTGACCTTTATGGCTTACTTTGCACCCGACCTGATGGTTGCATTAAGTAATACCGTTTGGGCCTTGTGCGGCTTTTAAATACAAGCAATTGAATCGCATTACTCGCCGTAGCACAATGGATAGTGCACATGCCTCCTAAGCGTGGGATACAGGTTCGATTCCTGTCGGCGGGACCACGAGATCGCCTTTTTTCTGTGAATGAAATTTTATTTCATTACTTAAATCATTTTTAAAGTCAATTTATTTATTTCACCGCAAGTTATCCACAGCGGATGTGGATAAATTATTAAAAGTCTTCCTAAGTATTGAATTTTTATAGGATGAGCTGGTTTGCTTAAAAAATAAGCAGTGCGGCTGCGGCGGTTTTTTGTTTTATTTAGCCATTGACTTTTGTTTTTTTAATCCATTCATTCCTGATTTTTGATGCATGCAATCCTAATCCATGGATTAAAAAAAAGGGGGGGTGCATTTCAATTCCCGGTTGATCCTAGATTGCTTTCTCGTACACTTAAACGCATGAATACACTCACGCCCAGCACCCTCGCTGCCCTCGAAGAATTGCTGCAAAATACGGCGCGCTCGGTTCCATCGGAATACCTGCCAATTTTTCTTGCAATTCCATCCGGCAATCAGCTCGGCCAAACCGTGGGGCATGTGCACTTGGATTTTTTCACTTTTCTGAAGCATTCCGTAGCCTCGAGCCCAATCGCTGGGGTTTCTTTTGAGCCGCATCGCATGCTGCTCGAGGGTCGTCGTCCTAACCTACTAAGCCAAACCATGCGCGCATTGGCCGATCGCATGCGCCAAGGGGGGTTTATTCCAGGCTGGCGTAACGAAGAATTTGCCTTTATCGATGCGCAGGGGCATGCCTTGTTTCAGGTGGAACGGGCTGCATTTCGTACTTTTGGACTAAAAAGCATGGCTAGCCACATCAACGGTTTCACCGAAAGCGATCAAATCTGGCTGGGTCGCCGCAGTGAAAGTAAGCAAATTGACCCTGGAAAATTGGATAACCTCAGTGCCGGCGGCATTGCTGCTGATGAAACACCCTGGGTTTGCGCCCGCCGTGAATTGTGGGAAGAGGCAGGCATTCCACCGGCGATTGCGCTAGGCATTCAGCCGGCTGGCCGAATGGAAATGCGCAGACCAACCCCACCATTAGGCTTTCATGTGGAATCCCTTTTTATTTATGACCTCTTAATCCCCAGTAATCTCTTGCCCACCAACCATGACGGCGAAGTGGCCGGTTTTATTGCGGTTTCTCATGGTGAAGCGGCTGCTCGTATTTTGGCCGATGAATTTACGGCAGATGCGGCCCTGGTGACTGCTGATTTCATTTTGCGACGCAACATTACCTAAGCAGAATCACACAATGGCTTATGAATTAGCCACTATTGATTTACATCAGAGCCCCTGTCAGCGTTTCATGGTTAAATGTGGTTAAGGATGAAACAGGGGTGCCCTCCGTAACTGGTGGCGCTGAGAAAGACCCTATTACCCGATCCAGATAATGCTGGCGTGGGGAGTGTCATCAAAACCGGTACCCGGTTTCGTCCATCGAATAATCAGTTAGGAGATGGATATGAGCACAGCAGACGTTACAACAAAACCCGCAAAACCAGAGATCCCCACCCTCAAAAGTCTTGAGCGTGACTTTGGGCAAAAGTTTGCGTATCCCGCTTCAACCAAGACCTACTTAGAAGGCTCGCGTTCGGATATTCAGGCGCCGATTCGCATGATTGAGCAATTGCCTACTGCGGTAGGCAAGGAAATGGTTCCCAATCCACCCGTTCCAGTCTACGACACCTCCGGCCCTTACAGTGATCCGGATATTGTGATTCACTTGGAAGAAGGCTTGCCTAAACTGCGCGCCAATTGGATTTCAGAGCGGGGTGATACCGTGCAGTTGTCTGGCCCTACTTCGGAGTATGGAGTAGCGCGCTCCCAAGATGCTGCTACCCAACACCTGCGCTTTGCCCACATTGGAGCGCCCCGCGTTGCCAAGTCTGGGGCCAATGTCAGTCAAATGCATTACGCCCGCCAAGGCATCATTACGCCCGAGATGGAATACGTTGCCTTGCGCGAATCAATGGGCCTCGAGCAATTACGCAAAGATCCCCGTTACACCCAATTGCTCAAACAGCATCCAGGCAAAGGCTATGGTGCGAACTTACCCGAGATCGTTACCCCCGAATTTGTGCGCCAAGAAATTGCCGCAGGTCGCGCGATCATTCCAGCCAACATCAATCACCCGGAATTAGAGCCGATGATTATTGGCCGCAACTTCCGCGTCAAGATTAATGGCAATTTAGGCAACTCGGCAGTGACCTCATCCATCAATGAAGAAGTAGAAAAAATGGTGTGGTCGATTCGCTGGGGTGCTGACACCATCATGGACCTCTCGACCGGTAAGCACATCCACGAAACCCGCGAATGGATTATTCGCAACTCGCCAGTACCGATCGGCACGGTGCCCATTTACCAAGCCCTCGATAAAACCGGTGGCGTCGCCGAAGACCTCACCTGGGAAATGTTCCGCGACACTTTAGTCGAGCAAGCCGAGCAAGGCGTTGATTACTTCACCATTCATGCAGGGGTATTGCTCCGTTATGTTCCGCTCACAGCCGATCGCATCACTGGCATTGTGTCGCGCGGCGGCTCGATCATGGCGAAGTGGTGCTTAGCCCACCACAAAGAGAATTTCCTCTACACCAAGTTCGATGAAATTTGCGAGATCATGAAGGCGTACGACGTGTCCTTTAGCTTAGGTGATGGATTGCGGCCAGGCTGTATTGCTGACTCCAATGACGCAGCGCAGTTTGGAGAATTGCATACCCTGGGCGAGCTGACTGCCAAGGCGTGGAAGCACGATGTTCAGGTGATGATTGAGGGCCCAGGCCATGTGCCAATGCAGCGCATTGAAGAGAATATGACCGAAGAGCTTAAGCATTGCTTAGAAGCGCCCTTCTATACATTGGGACCACTAATTACCGATATCGCTCCAGGCTATGACCACATCACGAGTGGCATTGGCGCGGCGCAAATTGGCTGGTACGGTACTGCCATGCTCTGCTACGTCACACCCAAAGAGCATTTGGGTTTGCCAGACAAAGAAGATGTGCGCGAAGGCATCATTACCTACAAAATTGCAGCGCATGGCGCAGACTTAGCCAAGGGTTTGCCTGGCGCTCAAGTGCGCGATAACGCCCTATCCAAAGCGCGCTTTGAGTTCCGCTGGGAAGACCAGTTCAATTTAGGCCTCGATCCGGAGCGTGCACGCGAGTACCACGACGCCACATTGCCTGCGGAAGGCGCGAAGATTGCGCACTTCTGCTCGATGTGTGGCCCGAAGTTCTGCTCCATGAAGATTACGCAAGAAGTACGTGACTACGCCGCTACCTTAGATGCCAATGGCAATCCGAAGGTAGTGGAGGCAGTCAAGGGCATGGAAGAGAAGTCGATTGAGTTCCGCAAACGCGGTAGCGAGATTTACCAATAAGGTATTGGCTGTAGATACCATGCTCGTTGATCAGAGTTCCTCTTTTGCTGGCAAGCGAATAGCCGTCGTCGGGGCTGGCCTGATGGGCCGGATGATGGCTTACGCCCTCGCAAAAGGGGGTGCTCAGGTATCGCTCTATGATCGCGGTGGAGCGGATGGCGAGCATGCGGCTGCAATGGTTGCGGCGGCGATGCTGGCCCCACTGGCGGAATCTGCTATTACCGAAGCCAATGTGGTGCAAATGGGCATGTATAGTTTGCCGCGCTGGCAAGCATTAGCTGCTGAACTCCCCCTTCCTGTTTTTTTTCAGCAAGAAGGAACCGTCTTTGTTTGGCATCAACAAGATGCCATCGAAGCCAAGCGCCTTAGCGCGCAACTGGTCCGCAATTGCCGGGAGAGTCAGCAGGCAGGTGTGTCTCCCTATCCATTAGAGCAACCACAGCAGCTCGATCGCCATTCCTTAGAAGGGCTTGAACCCAGCTTAGCGGATCGCTTTCATCAGGGTTTGTTCTTGCCGCACGAAGGGCAATTGGATAATCGGCAATTGCTGGCTTCCTTATTGCATGCGCTAAGTGCCATGCAGGTTGAGCTGCATTGGAATCAGGTAATCGACCCGGATGATTTGCATCACCAAGGACAGCATGACTGGGTAATTGATTGCCGTGGTCTAGGCGCAAAAGAGGCTTGGGAATCCAATCCCTTGCGTGGCATTCGGGGCGAAGTAATCCGGTTACATGCCCCCGAAGTCAAACTCAAACGCCCTACAAGGCTGATTCATCCGCGCTACCCGATTTACATTGCCCCCAAAGAGGATGATATGTACGTGGTTGGCGCCACTGAAATTGAATCCGAAGACTTATCGCCCACCAGCGTTCGCTCTGCGATGGAATTGCTTAGCGCGGTCTATACCGTGCATAGCGGTTTTGCTGAGGCGCGCATTCTGGAAATGAGTACGCAATGCCGGCCCACCCTGAAAGACAATTTGCCCGAAATCCGAATCAGTAAGCCTGGGCTGATGTTAATCAACGGCCTATATCGGCACGGCTTCTTAATTGCGCCTGCAGTCATGGATTGCGCCATCGAGCTATTGCACTCTCACGCAGCAGACCCATCGCCTGCCAGTAGTGCATTAGCCAAGCGCCTCGATTTACGGGTGACACATGACACCCAACCTGAGTTACTCACATGCGCATCCTAGCCAATCAAATTCCGCGCGATCTACCAAGCAATAGCCGCATCACCGATCTCTTGACGATGATTGAGGCGAAGCCGCCCTACGCCGTTGCGGTTAATTTGCAATTTGTTCCAAAGACGCGCCATGCAGAATACGTCCTGCATGAAAACGATCAAGTTGAAATCATCGCTCCGGTCACCGGCGGTTAATCCGCCCTCGCTAACGAAACAGTTTTTATGACGACTTCAATTCCCCTTTCCACCAGCGATGCCTTGGTTCTCTATGGTGAGACCTTTGCAAGTCGCTTGCTCCTCGGCACCTCGCGCTATCCTTCGCCGCAAATTCTGGAAAATGCGGTTGCATTGGCAAAGCCTGGAATGATCACCGTTAGCCTGCGGCGCCAAGGTACATCTACTAGCGAGTCGCACAGTGGCTTTTGGGATTTACTCAAAAAAATGGCTGTCCCCGTATTGCCGAATACGGCTGGTTGCCACAGCCCGCAAGAAGCGATTACAACAGCGCAAATGGCTCGCGAAGTATTTGAAACCGACTGGATTAAGCTCGAATTAATTGGGGACGATTACACCCTGCAGCCCGATACCTTGCGTTTGGTACAAACTGCAGAAACGCTGATTAAGGATGGCTTTAAAGTCTTACCCTACTGCACCGAGGATTTAATCCTGTGCCAGCGCTTAGTCGACGTTGGTTGCCAAGCGGTGATGCCCTGGGCGGCGCCGATTGGTACGGGCCAAGGGCCACTCAATCCGTTTGCCATGAAACTCTTGCGTGAACGCTTGCAGGTGCCGCTCTTGGTGGATGCCGGTCTTGGCTTACCCTCCCATGCTTGCACTGTCATGGAATGGGGCTTTGATGGTGTTTTACTCAACACCGCCGTAGCCCTAGCCGACAATCCAGTAGCAATGGCTACTGCCTTTGCCAAAGCCGTTGAAGCGGGTCGGGCCGCCTACTTATCGGGCGCCATGCAGGCGCAAAATTCAGCACAAGCCAGCACTCCCTTGGTAGGCACGCCGTTTTGGCATCAGACTTCATGAGTTTGATTCGGGATCTTGCTGAGCAAATTGTTGCCTGCCATCAGCAAGATGATCTAGCCATTCCCATTCCTCAATCCAGCATCAATCAACTACCGCCCGCATTAGACAATACGCATGCGGGCGATCATTACGAACTGGCTGGCGCTTTGGCTGCAATCCAGATGGGCTTTATCGAAAAAGACGCACAGGTTTTAGGAAAGGCGTGGTCGCGCATGGCGCATCATGCCGGCGGCTTTAATCCGGCCAGTTGGCCAAGTCTGCCAGACTACTTTGACTTAATGCCAACACCGCATCAATCCCATTCCAATGCCTTTCCTGCATGCCCTCATGCACTCGGACTGTATGCAGTGTTGCCGAGTGCCGAGTGGGTTAAGCGCATGGTCGATGCCGAAGTGCCTACCGTTCAGTTGCGTTATAAGGTAGAGGGCGCTTTAGATCGAGGGCGACTCATTGCAGAAATCAATGCCGCCGTTGCTGCTGTTCAAGGCAGCAAGACCCTTCTGTTTATTAATGACTATTGGCGCGAAGCCATCGATGCAGGTGCTTATGGTGTTCACTTGGGTCAAGAAGATCTAGCGCTGGCTGATTTGGATGCCATTCGCAAAGCGGGTTTGCGATTAGGCTTGAGCACCCATGGCTATGCAGAAATGATGTATGCCGATTCATTCTTACCCAGTTACATTGCCATGGGCGCCGTCTTTCCAACGCAGTTAAAACAAATGCCAACAGCGCCCCAAGGACTTGGGCGCCTGCGCAAATATGCGCAGCTGATGAGCGACTATCCCCTGGTTGGGATTGGCGGTGTTGATGAAAGCAAAATTCAAGCAGTTGCCCAAACTGGCGTGGGTTCGGTGGCAGTTGTGCGGGCGATTACGGGGTCTGATAATCCAGCAGCTGCAGTAAAGCGCTTGACCCAACTGATGCTGCAAGCCAAATCCAACTAACGCAGTGGGCTAGGGAGCGGATGACTCGATGTCGTCCGGCAATGCAGTGGGATAAAACGCATGCATATGCCATAGGGGTCCCGAGCCTTCACCAATACTGAGATAAACGCCCGCTTCCAACCCCGCCTCAACATAAGCAATTCCTTTTGCAACGGCATGGCTCAGATCATGGCCGTCCGCTAAATAGGTTGCAATCGCTGAAGATAAGGAGCAGCCAGTGCCGTGGGTGTTGGGTGTGTTAACGCGGTAGTGCAGAAGTTTTTTCTGTTGCAGGATTTGATTGCCATCCTCATCGATTGCTCGCCACATCAAAAAATCCATTAGCTGCGTATGCTTTGCATTGAGGTGTCCGCCCTTAATCAATACCGCAGCTGGGCCCATGGCGATTAAGCCCATTGCCGCCTGCTCGAAGTCATCGGGCTCTAGAATAGGCCGGCCAAGCAAAATAGAAGCTTCTTCCATATTGGGCGTAATCACCGTTGCCAGTGGAAACAAAGCCTCGCGTATGGCATGCGCGGTTTCGTCACCTCCTAAACTTGCGCCCGACGTCGCTCGCAAGACGGGATCAACAACGATGATCTTGATCGCGTGCCGACGCAATGCCGCAGCAACACAATGCACAATCTCGGGACTAGCCAGCATGCCAATCTTCACCGCATCTACGCCAATGTCGCTGACCACCGCATCAATTTGCGCTTCAATCACATCCAGATCAATCCCCTGAATTTTTGTCACGCCAAGGGTGTTTTGCGCAGTGATTGCAGTGACCACCGTCATGCCGTATCCACCCAAGGCGGTAATCACTTTGAGGTCGGCCTGCAGGCCTGCTCCACCACCGCTATCCGAGCCGGCAATCGTCAGTATTTTAGGAATGCGTACCGTGGTTTTTTTACTGGTTTTCATACTGATATCTTAGTTGGAAATACGCTCTTTTGGTTTTAATGTTGCCGACAAGCCAATTCCGATCACAATCAATAAAAAGGAGAGTCCATGAAATCCCCGTGGCGATTCCCCCAGAATCACCGTAGATAAAATGGCAGTAAACAGGGGAATGAAATTGGCAAAGAAAGCGGCTACCGTTGGCCCTGCTTTGCTAACGCCTAGACCCCAACAGCGGTATGCAATTAAGGATGGTCCAATGGCCACATACAAAATTAGTAGGCAGACCACAACACTGGGATCAAAATGCATGTAGCCACCCTGCCACTCCATTACGGTAAATGCAGAAGACCACATTAAGCCAAATAAAACTTGGGCAAGTAAGAAGGCATGCCAAGGCCAGCTGCGCTCCGAACTGCTTCCCGGTTTTGTCAGCAGCCAACTATAAAACGCCCACAGAATGGTAGCTAGAACCATCAGCAAGTCACCGTATAAAAACTGGACTTGCAAAATGGCTATCCAATCCCCTCTCGAGAGAACGACGCATACCCCTAAAATGGAAATGAGGGCGCCAATGACTTGGTAGCCATTCGGTCGAGTGCCAAAAAACAAGGCGCCGATTAACAACATCCAAATGGGCATGCTTGCCCCGATCAAGGTCACATTAATGGGGGTGGATGTCTGTATCGCCATGTAGAGCAGCATGTTGTATCCGCCGACCCCACATAGGCTGAGCAAGAGGAAGCGTTTTTTATTCGCCCAGAGCGCGCTATTGGCTCTCAAAATCGATACCCCAAATGGCAATAACACTGCCATGGCCACCAAGCATCGGACAGTACTCAGCAACAAGGGAGATATCTCCCCAACCAGCAATCGACCCACCACGGCATTGCCTGCCCAGAGCAATGCAGCTAGCATTAGATACAGCATTACACGCAGGTCGATATGGCTCATATTTAAGGCAAAAATGGAAGATGTTGTATGATATTGGCTATTGCAATTCCTCGATAGCTCAGTCGGTAGAGCGCCGGACTGTTAATCCGTAGGTCCCTGGTTCGAGCCCAGGTCGAGGAGCCAAATTTAAACCCTGTATGCCTATAAAGCTACAGGGTTTTTTCTTTGATGAGAGCCCTGCCCAGCCTTCAAGGCCAAATGAGTTTAGCCCCCAACTGAACCTAAAATAAAAAAGTCCGCCGGTGAAGGTGGCAAGTTCCTTATAGACTCAGCCAATGTACTTTTACGGCCGACCAGGCATCCATTGGAAGAATCGGTACTACGCGCCTTAGGAAAACAAAGATAAGATTTAAACCAGGCTTATAGCCTAACTAACTGTAGTTATTCTTCTACAAGTAGAGTCTTCTCGCTTAGGGCTGCGTTGCCGCGTACGAGCGATAGTTTTACGTAAATAGGTAAATTAACTTCTGATAATTTTGGAACTGAAAAAGTCATATCGGCAGCATTAAATTGAATGCCTTGTGGCAATGCTGAGCCGTCAGCAAGTGATGCTTTCACTACAGATTGATCTGGCAATCGCAGTAGCTTATGCCCATAGAAGGAAGCAGGCGCACCTACAACCGTAACATGCTCACCCGACAGGACGATTAACTCTTGTGTAATTTGATCAGGAATGGGGAATTTGAACGCGCCAGATGATGGAACTGGGAGGACATTCAAATACTCAGTCCGACTTTCATTATCTCGTACAAAAAGAAGATTGAGCTTCCTCATATCATTTGGTTTGGTCTGCACCAGGGTACTTTGCAAGAAGGCTTGCGATTCATTTTGACGTGCAAGCAGAACCATATTATTTAATTCTTTAGCCTCTGGTTCTTGTGGTGCAGCCGGCTGAGGTGCGGGCGTAACAGGTTGCGGTGCTGGCGCTGGATTCTGCGGCGGGGCTGTAGTTGTAACTACAGCATTAATTCGTGCAGCTAAAGGCTGCGTTGGGCCTTGAATATAGTAGTTTGAATTCGATAGAACAAAGCCATCTAGATTCACGCTTACTGGAGTAGGATTTGTCCTGCTTACAGATGAAGAGGCAAATACACCCTGCGTTACTGATCCAGACTCAATGGCCACATCGTCGCCTGCAAAAATCTGACCCGCTAAAGTCGGCGTACCAGAAATAACAGCATTGGTGTTTCTATCGAATGTCTTATTGTTTGCAGCTAAGCCGCTAATCGTTAATGGCGCAGGATTTATAGTCAAGCTACCGTTTACAAAGGTGATGGCATAGTTACTAAGATTTGTACCGCTGTTTGCAGTTGCAACTAAATCATCAAGTGGCATCTCATACGCGGTAGTGGCGGCAGCATAACCAGAAATCGTGACACCCTGTCCAGCCGCAAAAGATCCTGACGTTAAGGTAGCAGGAGCGTTGGTTTGTATAGCGCCGTTATAGGTTACGCTTGTATCAGAGCTGGTATAGGTTAGCGGAGCTTTTGCAATATCGATTGTGTACCCACTACCATTAGGGGCAGCATTGACTGCCACAACACCATTGCTCGCAGTGGATGCAAGGACTGTGTTTGTGACGCTGTAGTTCGCTGACTCAGTACCCGCGAGGACTGTGCCGTCATTAATAATAGTTTGTACGCCGGCATTAGCCGTCGCTGCTGTTAAGGTTGTTGCTCCGGCAACGCCAGTGGCGCCACCAACAAAGCCGGTCAGTACAGTTGTAGAGCTAATCGCATTGCTACCGTTATAAGTTAGCCCACCAGCTGTGACTGTTGCCGTCAAGGGTGCAGGGGTTATTCTTAAGCTACCATGGTTATAACTAATGGTGTAATTGGATGCCAAAGTATTTGCACCTGGCGTAGCAACCAAGACATCAGGCGTTGGAGTTGCCAGCACATTGCGTTGCTGCGCATATCCACCCACCGTAAAGGACTCGCCTGTTGCGATCGTTCCGGATGTTAGGGTTGCCCCGCTATTGGTTTGTGTTGCGCCATTAAATACTGAAGTTCTCACAACTCCGGCGTACTCCAAAGCGGCCTTATTGATTACACCCGTAGCTCCAGATGCACCAGCGAAGGCAAAGTTTGCTGCATCGGGACCACTAATGAGCGCATTATTAATGGTGTATGCGGCTGTAGCGCTCGCATTCGGGCTTGTAAAGTTGCCGCTACCGACTACAGATGTAATGCCGGTGATACCAACTGGTAAATTGGTTGGTGCCAATGCTAGGCTATTGATGGCTGTTAAGCCGTTATAGGTTTGTGTTGGGTATGCTGCTCCATACGTCAATGTCAGAGGGGTAATGTTCAAGTTGCCAGATGTGTAAATAGGCGTACCTTGATAATTCGTCGTTTGACCGGCAACAGTTGTGACATTACCTGGGACCAAGGCGTAATTGCCCACTTTGAGGTAGTTTCCAGTGCTATAGCTTCCACCAGCAACGGTTGGTGTCACGGTAAAGTTATAAATACCCTGCGCTGACGTTCCTACTGCAATTGAATCGGATGCCGTCCAAAGGCTAGTTGAAGGGGAAGTACCCGTTGTTGGTGGATTTACAGATAAGTTAACAACACTCCGTAAGGTTGGATCAGCAATCACTGCTGCATCAGAGCAGTTGGTGCAATAACCAACCGTCACATTCGGCGCAGCTTTACTAATGGTTCCGTTCTCAACTTGTGTTTGGTTATAAGTACCAAACACTTGTGACGTTGTTCCAACCGATACAACCAGAATGGAGTTCCCTACTACTGTTAATGTTCCTGCGGTTGGAGTAACTGTGTAGTTAGGAGCGCTAACCGCTGGAATTAATGATCCAGCATAAGTCCCGGCCGTTGCTAGGCCAGTTGTACCAGTTGAATTCAGGCTAACCGTTGGCGCAACTGTAAATGCCGAACCTGGAGTATCCGTACCCACCAAACCGCTAACAACATAAGTTAGATTGGTTGGGGTAACACCAACGAATGTAGCTGCATTATTAGCAGAAATACTTAATGGTGCTGGAGTGATTGATCCTGGCGCAGTAATCGATGTTGGCAGAGCGTAATTAGAAAGATCGGTTGAGCCAGTTGTTGTCCATACGGATGGCGTTAGAGCGGCTGTAATGGTTGTTGCTCCAGCTACGTTCGGTGAATTATAAGTACCAGCCGCTTGAGTAATGTAAGCGCCCTGCCCGCCTACAAATCCGGTGATAGCATAGCTTCCTGGATTGGTTGATGTGCCAGCAGTTAATGTGGCCGCCGTTGTCGAGTCATAGACCTTAGCTCCACTGTTTGGTACCGTTGTAATGCTAACGCTCAGCGCCAAAGGAGTGATTTTGATGCTGCCATTGACATAACGAATGTCATAGTTGGCAGACAATGTGTTTGCGCCTGGTGTAGCAGCAAGTTGATCGACTACGATACCCTGAGATACGTTAGTTGCTTTTGCATACCCGCCTAGCGTAAAGCTTTGACCACTAACGACGGTACCTGTTGTTAATGATGCTATCGCATTGGTTTGCTCTGCACCCGAATAAGGTGACGTGGTAACTTGACCTGTATAGACCAAAAGTCTTCTGGCGATGTCGATGGTGTAACCACCACCAGCTGGGGTCGGGCTTACCGGTGCAACCCCGTTTGCCCCGGCACCAGTTGTAGTCGCTAAAACTGTATTGCTTACTGCATAGTTGAGAGAATCATTACCAGTTAAAGTGGTTCCACCATTATTAATGGTTTGCACACCAGCATTGGGGGATGCTGCAGTGAGTGCGGTTGCTCCCGTGACTTCAGTTGCACCGCCCACAAATCCACTCAAGGCTGTCGTAGAAGCAATTACTCCACTTCCGTTATAGATTAAAGCAGCTGGGGTTACTGTTGCAGTTAATGGCGCAGGAGTAATGGTTAATCCACCCTGCACAAAAGTAATTAAGTAGTTATTGGGGTTTGTCGCTCCAATGGCTGTTGCAATCAAAGCATCCGGGCTTGAACTTAATGCGCCACTAGCAATATTGCCCACACGCGATACGTCTGTTTTGGTTGCATAACCACTAATCGTAAATCCATCTGAACCAAATACTGTACCCGTTGTTAGGGTCGCTCCATTATTCGTCTGAAGCGTATTGTTAAATACGGTTGTCGTATTTTGTCCGGTATACATTATTGGTGCTGGAGTGATATCCACATTGGCAATGCTTGTAGGCAATGCATAGTTTGAAGCCAACACACCACCAGAAACGCCGACAACCGTTAATCCAGCAGTATTGTTAATTGCACTTGTGCCCAATACATTGGCATTGGTCATCGTGGCTGAGCCGCCAAGAGTCACTGTTTGACCATTTACACCAGCAAATGTCGTAGTTGCGTCGGATACGCCTGGAGCAAAGGTAGTGGTGCTGTTGTACACCATCGTCGCATTGGCAATACTGAGAACTGCTGGATTAACAGTCATTACGCCATTGACGTAGCTGATGGTGTAGTTGCCTAGGCCAGTTCCTGCAGCAACGCTTGGCGTAATTGCATAAGGTGAGTCCACTACATTTGCTGCAGCAAGCGCGCCGGTTGAGCTTAATGTGACGCTGGAAACAGCATCAGAACCAATTAGTCCGCCAACGGTGTAGCCATCAGCAGTTAAGGTCTTAACGCCAGATGCGTTGTAGGCAATTCCTGAATTGGTTGTTGTACTACCGTAAGTTTTGCTATCAGCCGTTGCGGTAATAATTAAAGGTGCACCAGTAATTGTGAGGCTGCCGTGGTTATAGGTGATGGCGTAATTATTAGCGACGGTTGATCCAGCGGGTGTAGCAACAAGAATATCCGCCACAGTTCCCTGACTCACATTGGTGGCAGACGCATAACCCGCAATCGTGAAGTTATCTGTGGAATACAAGGTTCCCGATGTCAGAGTTGCTCCAGTATTGGTTTGGGCATTGCTTGTGTAGACGGATGAACGAACAACACCGCTATAAACCAGGGGTGCTTTTGCAATATTGATGGTGTAACCACTTCCGTCTGTGGTTGCTGTACCTGGAGCAGCCACCCCGTTTGTTGGTCCACCTGCAGCCTGGGGCACTAATACCGTGGTCGTTACCGTGAAATTAGCAGCATCGGGGCCGGACAAGAGCGTGCCACCATTATTGATAGCAGTTACTCCAGCATTTGGGCTTGCAGCAGTGAGTGTGGTTACACCGCTAACACCAGATGGAACGCCTGCAAAAACCCCTGCACCGCTTAGGACTGTCGTGGAAGTGATTGCTGTGTTGGCGTTATAGGTCATAGCGCCTGGAGTTACAGTTGCCAATAACTGTGCAGGCGTGATCGTTAGCGTACCGGATGTGTATGAAACGGAACAGGATACGCAATTGGCAGTGGAACCAGATGCCAGAGCCAGATTTGCTGGTACCAAAGCATAGCTACCCACACGCAGATAGTTAGCAGTACTGTAGTTAGCTGTTGAAATTGTTGGTGTAACCGTAAATGTATAGGTAGCAGAATTTCCAGCAATTCCATCTACTGCTGTCCATATACCGTTATTGCGAGAAACAGCGAGATCAACTACACCAGAAATGGCTGGCTTATATTGAACAGTCACAATCGGGGTGCTAAGCGCTGCGATATCCGCTTGAATATTGGCAGTTTGCGTTGAATTGTAGGTGCCGTATACCTTCGAGGTGGTGCCAACAGCAACCAGAATGGCGTTGCTACCTAAAACCGTTAGGGTGCCTGGTGTTGCAGTCACCGTGTAGTTTGGTGCGGTAACACTAGGAATTACCTTCCCAGCAAATACCCCTGCCGTTGTTAATGAAGCATCGGGCGCAAGGGCGGCAGCGGGAGCAACGGTAAATGCGGATCCAGGTGTATCCGTGCCAACCAGCCCACTAACGACATACGTCAAGTTCCCTGCAGCCGGTTGCGTGTTTACAAAGGTGGATACGTCATTAGCCAATATTGCTAACGGCGCTTTAGTAATCGTGCCTGTTGCGCTTACCGTTGTTGGCAGGCTGTAGTTCGATAAACTGGTACCAGAATTTGCAGTCCAGTTGGATGGCGACAAGGTAGTTGAAACGGTTGTGGCAACAGAAGTCAACCCACTAGTGGAAGCATTAGCAAAGTTATAGACACCCGATGTCTGCGTAATAAATGCGCCCTGCCCGCTGACAAATCCACCAATGGTGTAGCTGCCATTCGTTGATGAAGTTCCAGCCGTTAATACAGCTCCGGTCGTGGAGTCGTATGTTTTAGTTTGTGGCGCTAGAGTCACTGTCAATGGTGCCGGTGTGATGACAACGTTAGCAATGCTGGCTGGTAATTCGTAGTTAGAACTACCGACGCCTGTAAATGTGAGGCCTGCTGTACTAGTGATATTGCTACCACCGAGGACATTAGGATTCGTCATCGTGGCTGAGCCACCTAAAGTAAATGGTTGACCACCAACGCCTGTGACAGTTGCAGTGGTGCCAGGTGTACCAGCAGCAAACGTTGTTGTACCGTTGTACACCATGGTTGGATTAGTGATGGTCAATACCGCCTTGTTGATGGTAAGACCAGCATTAATGTAATTGATGCTGTAGTTGCTTAGACCAGATCCTGCTGCGGCACTTGGGGTGATTGCATAAGGAGTGATTGAAGCACTGGCTGCTGCAATAGCACCCGTTAATGAGCTCAGAGTTACTGTATTCACTGCATCAGAACCCAGTAAGCCACTGATAGTGAAACCATCAGCACTCGTGGTCTTCACACCAGATGCGTTGTAAGCAATACCTGCATTAGTGGTGGTGCTACCGTAGGTTTTACTGTCGTTGGCCGCTGTAATAGTCAATGCTGCTGGAGTGACATCAAAAGTCGATCTGACATAGTTAATGGTGTAGTTGTTTAAATTGCTACCTTGAGCAAGACTCTCAATAACGCTAAACGTACCAGCAGTAGCTACAGAGCTGCCAGTAACTGCGGCGCCCGAGCTAGTGTTTACATTAATAGCGCTAGTCGTTGAAGTCACCGCATCACCCGTTGGTGTTCCGCCAATGGTGGAGATTAATCCTGCAACTGAGTAACCCGCTTGAGTCAGCGCGTTAAATGTAGTAACACCGTTATAGGCTGATGAAGACGACTTCGAGGTAATCGTGAGGGTTGCCGGATTAACGGTATACGTCCCCTTTCCTGCAGCAGGTGCAGTAATGGTTACAGGGCCAAAAGTAGACAGAATATCGCCTGTAACCAGGGTGGTTGGACCGCCTACACGATTAGCAGCAATCGTCGCTACTCCATTGATACTGCTTAAAGAGAGGCTACCTAAAACCGAAGACGCTGTCGGGCTTGCACCAAATGCGCCGCCGCCAGATACAGTCACTGCAGAATTCGCTGCATTTTTAATCCAGGCTTGTGGAGCTGCATCAGTAAAGGCTACGCCGTATGTAGTGACATAACTCTCTAATAATTGAACGCTGATCGTTGCAGGTGTCAGTGGCGAACGGTAGTTGACGTTATTTACACCGGCGTAGGCTAAATTCATGACGCCACCGCGGAGTGAATAAGTCACGTTTGTACCAACCGAAGCAACCGCATTGGTTACGCCAGCTGCATCTTCAATAGCTCCCCCTGTGGCAGATGTAGGCTGAGCCATCGATAAAGAAATTACTCCACCATTTGTATTATTCAGTGCACCAACTGCAGTAATCGTGCCGCCCGTTACCGTGCCAGCCGCGATGTTGTAGCCACCGGTAATAGAGATGCCGCCAGCGCCTGAGTCAGTAATGGCGCCGGTTGCAGTATTTGCAGTTGATTGCACTAATACCCCACCCGCTCCAGTATTAGTGACTTGGCCAAGCACAGAGACAGCACCATATGCACCCGCTGTATCTGCAGTTGCGAACGCTTGCGAAGATGTACCAATGATGCTAATACCGCCGGCTGAATTAACGGTGCTTGTTGAGCTTAAACTAATTGAAGCACCAGTTGCGCTTTTTGAAGTCAGACTTACTAATCCAGTTACGGCGGTTATCGCGGCCGTATCACTGATTCCTATGCCAGTCCCGGATGCAATGGCGTTAATGGTGATGGCATTATCCCCAGCAAGCGCGCCAGCCGTCATCGCACCGGTTATAGTAACTCCATTTGAGTTTAATACTGTCGCTGTAGAGGTTGAGCCATTGGTATTGTCAATGTCAATAAATCCAGAAACGTTAATGGCTCCAGCACCATTACTAATTCTGCCTCCATTAGATTTTTGAATTAGGTTGACAGCGGACGTAGAATCTACAGCAACGGTTATGGCGCCAGTATTATCTATGAACCCAGTACTGGTTGCTGTGGTTGTGTCATATAACACTTTAGTGGCAACGGTTGATGTATTTTTTGCCAGACTTATAGGGACGAAGGTTCCAATGCTCCCATTTGAAACAAAAACAATATCACCACCATTTGAATTGTTTGTGATGCTACCGTTAGATATTCTAATGCCCCTACCGAGGTTAGTCACGACAGTGCTGCGGAACGAAAATGCCTCACCACCATTGACGTAATCATTTGAATTTCTAATGGTGAAATTAACTCCGTTAGCAAGATTCAAGCTGGTAGCTGTAGTATCGCCACCAGCACTTGTATTAGTGCTTGAACCAAGTATTTGAATTTTGTTTGCAATAACATTCAATTTTGCTGTGCCCAGACCAGCCCAAAGGTAAACTCCAATACCAGAAAGCCCTGCAACTGTACTGTTTACATTGCCATCCACAGAAAATGTTCCACCAGCATTAAAGTTCAGCGCGCCGTTGGTGTAGATTCCAGCCGAGCCATTATTATTGCCAGCAGCAGCCGCTAGCGAATGGTATCCCGCTAAATTAATATTGCCAGTTGCGGTTAAATTTGCCTGCAACCATACGGCAGAAGACAAATAACCATTGTATGCACCATAAATATTAATATTTTTAGCGCTGATTCCCGCTGTTATTGTTACACCTGCCGTGGTTTGAACATAAGTTGCAGTATTGGCAGAAGCATTGTATTGATTAATAAATGTGGAATTTGTTCCGCCAACGTTGTATCTATTGCTTACTGTAATGTCGCCACTGATATTGATAGTGCCGTTAGAAAATATTTTTCCGCCAGAAGATTTAACCAAAATATTGGTTAGATTGCTTCCAGTAGCGGTAGTGCCGCCAGTACTGGTAATTGCCCCGTTATTCTCAATCGTACCAGTACTGTTACCAGAGGTTGTATCAAACAATACTTTACTCGCATTTGCTGTGTTATTAGTCGCAACAACAATATTATTTGAGTTGAAGATATTATTATTTGCTACAAGTAAAACATCTCCCCCGCTCGCATTATTTGTAATTGTGCCGTTCGTAATTCTAAGACCCCGTCCGGCACCAACTATGCTGGAGCCATAAAAGGATATTGCAGGTCCGCCAGCAGAATAATCTGCTCCAGCATTGATAGTAAACTTTGTAAAGTTTGAATTAATGCCAATACCCGTGGTTGAGGTATCCCCTGCGCTATTGGTACTGTAACCCGCAAGACTAATCTTGTTGGCAGTGATGTTTACGGTCGCAGCGGCCGTAGCATTGGCAAATTGAATCCCGCCACTAGAGTAATTGGCGCTCGTTCCCTGTACCTTTCCAATAATATTAACAGTACCACCAGTGCTGGTGATATTTAGCGCAGAATTAGTATAAAAAGCGGAACTACCACCACCCGCCGAGGCTTGTGCGAATTGATTGGTTGCGTATACATTGATATCGCCAGATGCAGTCAGGTTTGCAGCAGCCCAAAAGCCCATATTGGTATGGCCGCTATTAGCAGCTGTCACACTGATTGTTTTAGCTGTAATAGTGCCCGTATTTTTCACGCCCCAATTAGACCCAGCTACAGCACCAATATAGGTAAGTCCGTTGGTTTCGTTAATGAAGCCGCTTTCAGAACCGCCAACAGCGTAAGTGTTATCTAAAGTTACAGCACCAGTTACATTAACAGCGCCAGAAATAACTATCTGCCCACCAGCAGTCTTGGCAACAATATTAGTCAAACTGGACCCAGTTGCAGTAATGCCACCTGAAAGTGTCATGGCTTTTTTTGAACCGCTAGTGTTATCTAGCGTTAAAGTTGCTGCAGTTCCAGAGCTATTAGCAAATGAAAGTGCGCCTGACTGGGTAATTGAGCCACTTGCTACTACGTTTACGCTGGTACCAGCATTGATTGCAGCCTGGATATCGCCTGCTGTAATAGTAATTACGCCAGCATTGGCTAAGGCTGATGCTAACAAACCACCGGTAGATCCACCTGCGGCACCAGCTGCAATTGTTACGTTGGTTGGATCCAGCAGCCACTCAGAGGCAAGTACTGTGACAGCCTCTGTGCCAAGGAGTTCAGCTGAGGTCTCTACCTTATGGGCAATTAAAGTGGAATTACTGACTGCCGTTAGTTTGCTTAATCCACCGCTGGAGTAGCCTTCACGACCAATGATGATGACGCCACGGTCTGCGATGATGCTGGAATGGTTAACTTGGATTTGGTCACCAAAAACGACGATGTTGCCGTTTGGTGCATGGATGCCGGTTTGGCTATCGATGATGATGCTGCTGCTGGTGATGCCGTTGTTACTGTTAAGTAATGCTGCTGATACTGTGTTCTGTACGAAAGTTAAGAGTGCCGGAGGCGCAGTTGCTGGTGGAGCCAAGATGGTTCCGTTACCCAGGTTATTAATCTGGCCAAGGTTAAGTAAACCGCCTTGGCTTAATCCTTCTGTGCTGATCAATGCGTTGGTTAAGTTGGTCTCGACCTTACCTGCAATATCAATCTTGCCGGCATTACCCGATTTACCCAGGGTATCAATCACTGCATTGATATTTACTTTCCCAGCAGTAGAAATAATCGCAATTGATCCGCCATGAACTCCGTTGGCGGAGATATAGCTATTTGGGTTAATATTTAGATTTGCAGTTGTGTTTATACTCGTGCTGCCGATATTAATATCGCCTGTTGCGAAGATATTAATTAAACCGCCATTACTAATGTAATTATTACCATCGGCAGTTAAGGTATTTTGATTATTGGTAGTGCTTCCATTTCTACGGTTATTTGCAGTACTTGTATTTATTGTATTTAGACTGCTGGAAGTGGTATTTGTATTTGAGTTTTGGCCATTACCATTAGAATTAATATTACCCAGAATATTAATAATGGCGCCAGCTAAATAGATATTTGAATTAGATCCGCCATTCGTATTAATCGAGCCATTCACATTAATGGTTTGGGCTACAGCATATACTGCTCCTGCAGTGATATTACTATTGATATCAATCTGGCCGCCAGTGGCAATTAGGCTGAGGGATGTTGCTGTATTGCTAGAGTAGATGTCTGCTCCAGCCAAGATTCGGATTAGTGCGGTTTCGCTTTGAATGCAGCTTCCACCAAATGCACTGCACGCGCTTCCAATTGCGTCTAGGGTAACGCTGGTGGTGTTAAGTGCATTGCTGATAGCTGACGCCGCCACGCTGTCAATGATGAGGGTTGTGGGATCAATAACCCATCTTCCAGGTGAGCTAGACACACCATTAGAACTTGAAGTATCTACTATAAGTCCTTGTTTTATATCTACATTACCTACTGAGCTGGTTTCGATAAAGCCACCGTTACCGCCCTGTGCGCCGCCTCTTGCATAAAGGGCGCCTGCTACTGATGTACTAGTGCGAGACCAGAGGTTGATACTGCCGCCATTACCGTTTTGGGTGGCTGAGGCATCAATTACCGCATTAGACTCGACTGTAACTATATTTGCTAAGTCATTGTTTTTAATTGATTTTTGTATATTTTTATCATTCTGCTCACCAATGTAATTGACTCCAATGGAAATATCGCCGCCTGCCGTAGCACCAGTTGCGCTGGTTTTTGAATCACGAGCTAGGGTGATGGTATTACCCCTGAGGCTAATCTTACCGCCTGCATTTTGTGCAGAATTGGCTTCAATTACCCCGCTTTGATCAATTGTGTCTGCTGTGAGAGTGACTTTACCGCCCACAGTACTAATATCTGACGCTGAAATAGTGCCAGTATTCTTAATTAATGAGCTCATTAGATTTTGAGCGGCATTTGCTGCAATAATAACCTGGCCACCGCCCGCATTAATCAGTAATTTATTCGAAATCAAGGAATTAACCACCGATGCATCTACTGAAACATTAACAAATTGGCTTCCGGAGAATTTTAAAGTAACTTTTTGGCCAGATACTAATGCGATAGCATTATTACCGCCCAAAGTTGCAGTAATAACACCCGAGTTTTTGACTTGGGGAGCCATTAATGCAATATAACTGTTAATATTATTGCCAGTGATATTACCTTTATTAATAATCTTACCGGTATCACCACCTTCATAGACTTGAATATCTTTTCCAGCCATAAAATCGGCTGCCGAGGTATTCATAGTGGTTGCAATCATGCCGCCCACATTCACTTCTGCACCCCTACCAAATACAACACCATTATTATTAATAAAAATAACCTGACCATTGGCATTTACTGCGCCATTAATCATGGATTTTGAAGCGCTATTAACGTAATTTAAGGTTGCGGCTGCCGCATTCGGTTGATTAAAGTTCACCGTAGCCTGTGAACCAACATCAAAGCTGCTCCAGTTCACCACTGCTCTTTGGCTAGTTTGGTTAACGTTCATGGTGTTTCCGGTTGTCGCAATTGCTGCTGTCCCTGCGACCACTTGACCGCCCGTGGGTAACGCATTCGGCGCAGGCGCTGCTGCCATGCCTTGATGGGCAAGGCCGGCAAGTGCCAATGCCGCCAATAATGTAGCGGCTTTGAAATGCGTTCTGCGCGAGTGATGAAAACTACGAGTGGTCAAATTTGTAATTTCTCTGATGGGCTAGAGAATGTAATGGAAAAAAACAGAAAAAAAAATCCTACGAAAGTAGGATTTTTTCAAATAGTGCGAATTTAATTAGAAAAAGAAACTGCCTTTAATCCAACCTTGTATTGCTCTGTATTGGTTGTCTACGTTTAGCTGTTGGCCATTTTGGTTATAGAGTGAATTGTTGCCTACGCGCCACGCTAAGGATCCAGAGATCTGTACTTTCTTAATCTGATACTTCGCAAGCAAGCCGGTCGCATACAGTGGATAGGTATTGCTTGCGTTGGTTTGGCCCTGCCAATTTGCATAGGTGCTAATGTATTGCTGAATGATGCCAGCATCAAAGAATGCGCCAACCTGCAGATTATGAATTGGGCTGTGATTGATCTCAACGGACGCTACTGCGCCTTGAGATCCCCCGCCCTGCGCGACTGGATAAGCGCGTACTCCGTAAGGGCCGCCTAAATAGAGCTGTTCGGCGCTATTGAGGTTCTTATTTGCCAGTTGGCCGTAAATTGAAGCCGCTAAATTGGTTTTACGTATTGGCAATGGTTGATTGATGTAGCCATTGAAGCCTACCTTTCCGAAGCCGCCATTGGTTGCAGCGCCCTGGGTATCATTATTTGCCTGGTTGGTGTTGTTAATTGACAACGAGCCCACGGTTGCGTTTAAGCCCCAGCTGACAAAAGCCTGGCTTAAAAAATGACTGCCGTTCAAACCTGCGCTTACGTTATTAATTTGGTAGTTGCTAGTTTCAATGCCATTTGTTTGATTGTTGTAATTCTTATTTTCAAAGTTAACTGTAAAGTTTTTGTTGGATCGAGCCGTACGCTCTAGGGCGTATGTGGAATAAATGCCATACGTTTGTGCAGTACCCTGGGAAATTGTTGGCGAGAAGCTAGTTAAGCTTTTGTAATCCAACATGCTTGCCCCTGCAGAAATCCTCCATCCATCGTAACCAACGGGCAGGCCGTACCTAAATTGGCCATATACAGAACCCTCTGAACCAATCACATCTAGGGTAGCCTGATCGCCAATACCGCTGGGATTATTTAGGCTTAAGCTGGCAACAGCTTGTGCTGGCCCGGTATTTGCTGCGCCATAGTTCGATAAATCTACCCTTCCAGCGAATATCCCCGTGTCTTTTGCATGAACCAGAATGGACGTTGTCTCTTCCTTATCGCCTTGTGTTAACTCACCGCTGACGTTGTTACCCGGGATTTCATTGAGGATGGCCAGACTGCGCTCCAAGCCATTCAGGTCGATGAAGGCGCCTGGTGCATTATTGCGGGCAACGAATTGTTGAGTAACTGATGACTTCAGTCGACTGGGGGATGCTTTGTCGAGCTCGATAATGACCCCGCCAACCTTGCCTTCGATGATTTTGATTTGTATTACGCCCTTAACTACGTCCTGCGGAGGAATAACGGCCTGAGCCATTCTTGCTTTTTTTGCGTATAAATTGGTTACTGCCTCGCCCGCCTCTTTAATTTGATCTAGCGTTAATTGGCGATTAATAAAGGGTTTTAATGCCTCCTGGGCCTCTTCTTGAGTAATGAGGGTAATGCCAGTCACCTGAAAACTATTGACCTGAATTGCCTTTGCGGCCGATTTTGGCTGACTGGGTTTTGCTTGTTTTTTAAGTAACTGCTCTGGGGGCTGGGCCTGGCGCTCTTGATCTACTTCGCGCTGCAATTGCTGCTGTAGTGCGCCTGCATCTGGTCCAGATTGCGCAAACACAGTGGATCCCAGTCCGCAGACCGCCATTCCCAGTGCCCATGCTATTGCTTTCTTACCAAATGGAGGAAGATTTAATGTAGCGCCATGATTAATTGGGTTAATTGAATGTTCTGTGGAAGTACTCATCTTGCCGCCCCATAAATATAATGAGGGATTATTAAAACTGCAAAACACGCATAAGGAAATCCTACGATAAGATGTTATCTACTAGGCCATTAGCTTATGTTGAAAAAAGTTCAGGGGCTAGGAAACCATCATGGCCGACGAAATATTAAATAGTGACGCTATCGCCCTGCATATGAACAAGCTCAATACAGTGCTTTTTTGCATAAGCCAGCAACTGACAGTCCGATGGATGGCCTACTGTTTCAGTGCCAACTACTTTTTTAAAAAAGCGTACTCATGTTTAGAGGTGTGCTTCGTGTGCTCCAGCGTGGCGGATCTGAGCCCTACATGAAAATTTCCTTGGCGTTGGCGGATTTTCTACGATTGCATATAGATAGCCGTAATCCGAAACGGCATGGCGCCGACTAGTAAAGCTACTTGAGATGGGAGGGCTCGATTTGGTTTTAATGTGCTTGCTCTCATGCGCTTCTCGGCAAAAAATCCTCGAATTTCAGGCTAAAACAGCATGAAATACGCTGTTTAACCGCAGTCCCCTGGTTTTGTCCCAGACTCGGGCCGTATATAAAAGCCTTATAGAAAAAAGTATTTTTTCTTTTACATTTTTAGAGTACTAATTACTTTACATAACTAATGAGGGGTAAAAATGATGACCGATACGACTTTTATCAGCCTTTTCATACTCTTTGGCGCCTGTTTTGGATTTGTAACATTTTCACAGCGGCACTTATTTAGTGAGGGGCCCCACACCGCAAAAGAGTTAGATGGAAATCCATTTTTTGAAAGCCGCATTTTTTGGGTCCTGCTTTGCGCCACGCTATGGCCCATCATGGCACTCACCCGAATCCATACCGCCTGGTTACTGAACAAACGCAGAAAACTGGCTCAAAAAGCAGTTGCGCATTGATTCTTTGGAATCGTAGAAGCCAGCCCTTTTCTTACCGGCTAGATACTATGCTCGCTCTGCGAGCATTTTTCTTGCCACTGTATCTGCGATCAACATAACCGGGGCATTGGTATTGCCAGAGGTAATGTAAGGCATTGCCGATGCATCAATCACACGCAACCGAGCAACACCCCTGACACGGCATTCAGAGTCAAGCACGGTATTGGGATTTTCTGCTTTGCCATATTGGTCGACCTTACCCATGGCGCAGGTGCTTACGGGATGAAAGATGGTAGTACCTAAATTACGCGCCGCCCCCTCTAAGTCCTGGTCGCTTTGAATACCCAATCCAGGCAATACCTCTTTTGGGTTATAGGGCTGAAGGGCTG
Organism: Polynucleobacter sp.; assembly: GCA_044345935.1. Lineage (GTDB taxonomy): Bacteria > Pseudomonadota > Gammaproteobacteria > Burkholderiales > Burkholderiaceae > Polynucleobacter. The sequence continues at coordinate 49,642 of JBIJAC010000006.1, forward strand.
GGCTGGCCATAATGCTCCGGGTTAGCCGGAGGCTAGCAACAGCAACTGCCATATCTTCGGCAGTAGATAAGTAGTTGCACTGAATCTTCGGATCTTGCAGCGGGTCGGCAGAGACCGCCCTCACCCAGCCACGTGAGCTGGGTCGTAAATTGCAAACGCTTGGCGTAATCGCATTAAACGGATGCAGTGGCTCGCCAAATTTAGGTAGCGACAGTGGCTGCACATGCCATTCAATATTGGCACTGACTTGACTGGGGTCGCTCTTGGTAAATGCACCCAAGGTAGATGGTGGCATGGTTAATGGGCCAGTACGCTTAAAAACATACTCAAGGCCCATACCAATCCGCGTTAGCCAGTTCTTGTAGAGTGTATTGACGGTTTTGCAGTTCTCAACCTGGTAGACGGTCCGTATTTGCAGGTGGTCTTGCAGATTTTCACCAACGCCGGGTAGCTCTACTTGGGTTTTAACGCCAATACTATCAAGATGAGTCCTCGACCCGATGCCGGATACCTGCAGCAACTGGGGCGATCCGATTGATCCAGCAGAGAGGATGACCTGATCTTGGGCTAAAGCCGTTTTGCGAACCCCATCGTGCAAAAAATCCAATCCGCACACTTCCGTTTGGGCGCCGTGCCAAGCCGATTGGGTAAAGCGATGTTGATTTGAAGTTGCAGCGGTAATGGGCCGCAGCTTTAATTCTAAAACCTGAGCCTTGGTCAGGATGGTGAGGTTCGTGCGATTGCGAATCGGATGCAAATAGGCATCGGCCATCGACCAACGCTCTCCACGCTTTTGCGTCATCTGAAAGTAGGCACAACCTTCATTATCGCCCCGATTGAACTCCTCAATCTTGGGTATTCCTTGCTCATGTGCTGCCTCGCGCCACGCATCCAGAATGTCCCATTGCACACGGGGTCGCTCCACCCGCATCTCACCTGCATCACCATGCCATGGATTGGCACCGGCGTAGTAATCTTCAAGTGATTTGTAGGTCTCTAGGGTTTTATCCCATTGCCATATTGGATCGCCCGTCAGCTCTGACCAGCGCGCATAGTCACTGACTTGGCCACGCATATAAATCATCGCATTAATCGACGATGATCCACCAATGCCCTTGCCTCTGGCGTAATGAATCGAGCGTTGATTTAAGCCAGGATCGGCTTCTGTTTTAAAACACCAATCGGTTCGTCGATTGTTAATGGTAAATAAATAGCCAACGGGAACCTTAATCCAAAACCAATCATCCTCTCCGCCCGCCTCCAGCAATAAGACACGGTGACTTGGGTCAGCAGATAGCCGGTTGGCCAAGAGGCAGCCGGCACTACCCGCCCCCACAATAATAGTGTCAAATTCCAGGGCTGAGGTAGTTAGGCTCATGGAGCGCTGATCTACTTAATGACGGATAAGAGGCTACTGTAATCATCGCGCCACAATGTAAAGCCCTTTGGATCATCGATCTCCTCGCTATTCACGAATTGAATATCCCGAAAGGCTTTTTTATCTTTACTAACCAGTGCCCACTCGGACCGGTAGCCTACCTTGGTGTCTGAGGCAGCAAAACGGATTACCTTCACATCTTGATCAAAGGCATTGGCAGCGGTTTTGACAACCGGCTTTAAATCCAAGAATCGATTGGTTATGTGCAGCGCAAGAATACCGTCGCTCTTTAAGTGTCTAAAGTATTGTGTAAATGCTTCCTTGGTCAATAAATGAATCGGCACCGAATCGCCTGAGAAGGCATCAATCACTAGCACATCAAATTGCTGATTGGGTTCTTGCTCCAATTGCAAGCGCGCGTCACCCAAAACATGGTCAATGCTGGCAGCGCTATTGGATAAAAACGTAAAGTGCTTTTGAGCAGCGTCAATGACGTCCGAATTAATTTCATAAAAGCGATACACATCGCCTTTTCGTGCATAGCCAGCCAAAGTGCCAACACCTAAACCCACCACGCCTACTTTAATCGGCCCACTGGATTGGGACTTGACTAAGATAGCCTGCCCTACACCGCTCTCACGCACATAATAGGTAGTAGGCTCTTGGGCTCTGGCAGGATCAATAAACTGGCTGCCATGACTAATCTGACCATGTTGCATGGTTTTATAACCACGGGCCTCGTCCACATAAACCTTTAAGGTGCCATAAAAATTACGCTGACTCAGCTCAATGCCAGCAATGTCATGTGAATGATCGTCGATGCGAATTACGCTGATCAGAATTAAGAAAGAAAGTATTCCAGTGGCGGTTAATGCTTTTAATTGCCTGGTTTTAAAGCGCGTATTGGATAAAAATACTAAGGCAACGACGATGCCAGACAACACTATTCCAATCGATAGCTCGTAGTTTTCAGTAAACCAATATGGGGCAATAATGCCGACAAAAAAACCGCCCATCACGCCGCCAACGGCCAGCATTAAGTAATAGGTGGTCAGGTAGCGTGCATTGGGCTGCTGCGCCGCTAGCTCGCCATGGCAAACCATGCACACCACAAAGAATGAAAACAAATTGACGCCGGTCGAAACCATCACTGGCAACTCATTTAAGCCCAAGGTAGGCAAATAAGCCAGAATGAAGAGCGCGGCTATTAATAGGGGCAAGAACAACTTGCGCTGATACCAACCGCTACCCTCAAAGCAAATAATGAAGGACAAGAGGTACAGCGCCAAAGGGGCAACCCAAATCATCGGAACCGGCGCAATGTTTTCAGTTAAGAAACTGGTATCGGCCACCATCAGAATCGAAGGACACGCCGCCAAGAGTATCCATGTCAGTAAATGGACTGCAGTTGGCGCAGCTACTGGCTCTTTTTCTACTTCAACAAGGGCAATGCTATTGCGATTACGCCAGGCCAAGATGCCGCAGGTCAGCACAAAGATGGCATACAAAGCGGACCAACAATACGATTGCCACTGGGTTGGCAGCATCGGTTCAAAGGCAATGGGATACGCCAGTAAAGCCAGCATCGATCCAAAATTAGATAGTGCAAACAAACGATAGGGAACGCCACCCGTACGCTCACGCGCAAACCACGCCTGAATCAGAGGCCCGGTTGTTGAAAGAACGAAGTAAGGCAAACCAATGGAAACAAATAGAAGGCCGAGGATTTGCAGGGTCGGATTTTCACTGCCAGTCGGCTTCCATGCCTCGCTCGCAGCAAGGGGTAGCAACGATAAGCTGATTACCAGGAGTGCAATGTGCAGCATGCTTTGCCGATAGGGGCTGAGTGCCTTCACAATCCAATGCGAATAGATATAACCGAACAGTAATATGGCTTGGAAAAACAGCATACAGGTTGTCCAAACCGATGCCGAGCCACCAAACCATGGCAGGATCATTTTTCCAATCAGGGGCTGTACTTGGAATAATAAAAATGCGCTCAAAAATATAGTGAGGCCGTATTGGAAAGTCAGCTGTATGTTGTATTTCATGGTGTTATGGTTTTATGGTTTTGTATTTTTTTAATGAAATGGCTTGGTATTGTGTTTCGTATTCTGCGGCGACCTGCGCCCATGGTCGTAGGTATCCCGTCATCGACTGTGTATTGCGGAGCAATGCATCCCCGGCTTGCGCCCATTGGCTGACTGAATGATGCAGGGACAGAACTGTTCCATGGCGCTCGGATACATCCACTGCTGCCCCGCAGGCATCCGATACCAATACCGGCACATGGCATGCCATGGCCTCAGCAATGACCATGCCATAGGCCTCACTCGCAGCAGGATGTATTAATAAATCCAGTTGCTGAAAAAATGGCTCGCTCGCTTGCCAGCCCAGAAACTCAATTTCTACAGGGTAATCTTGGCAGAGGTGCGCTACCTCCGCCTCTTCTGGTCCCAACACCAGAACCCGTAGATTGGGGCGCTGCATATGCAACTGCTTTGCAATCTCAAGAAAAAGAGCAAAGCCTTTGCGGCTCCACTCTTTTCCAATAAAGCCAATCGTGCCGCCATCTTCAGGCACGGTGCGCAGCGGCCGCGTTGGCATTACCATGACACCTGGCGAAATGGGAACTGCGATTTGATTCACCACTGCAGGGTAATAATTGGAAATCGCCTTAGCAATAACTGCGGACACGGGAACAATACAAACAGCCGGGTTCGGTGGCGCGCCAAGTTCACGCGCCTCCATGCGTAAATACGCCCATACCCGGATCGATAGCCGACGCCAAATCGATTTGTCTTTTATGCCAGCAAAAGGCATGGAATGAAAGGTCGTTAGATCATGGCTAATAGAGCGCTCGTGGCTGTGCACAATACACTGACCTTGAATCGATTGAACGACTGCCTCCACTTTGTTTGCAAAACGCCAATACAAAATCCAACGCGGCTTTGGTGGCAATAACCCCGTTTCAATGACCTCAATATTGCTAGTAGCCCTCGCTTCGTGGGCTTTTTCGCAAACAACCGTAATGCGGTAATTGAGCAGCGCCAAAGCATGACTTAAATGCCAAACGTAGGATTCCATCCCGCCCACAGGACCCCAATTACGGACAATCTGAATAATGTGCTGGCGAGTAAAGGCTGGCTGGGGTGAATTGAGGCCGGTTTGCATGGCTCAAATCATACACTTTGGGGGCGGCCACTCGAGCGATTAAGGGCTAATCCCAAAACTACCCCTAGTGGCTAATATGATTAAGCCAAATGCCCTACTTTGACGTAAATCAGGGCGCCCTCTTCTTTAGTGAAAGGAGCATGCTTGCTATAGCGGGGACTGCGTATCCAGCTTCCCTTGGGATAAACCCCAAACTCATCGTGAAAGACGCCATCCAGAACATAAATTTCCTCGCCGCCCGGATGCACATGGGGATTAAATACCGTATTGGGAGCCCAGCGTACCAATGCCGTACTAACGCCATCATGTTCATGCAACGGCATTACCGACAAGCCCGGCACAAGCCCTGGATACCAATCGCTGGCTTTCGTATTGATCCGAAGTTCTTGATGATCGGTCTGCGCAAACTGCCGTAGTTTTACGAATAGAGTGCAGCCCTCAGTTGAAAATGGAGCATGCTGACTGCCAGGCGGGTTACGCAAATACATGCCAGCAGAGTAATCCCCCGCCCCATCCGAAAAGCAGCCATCAAGCACTAGAATCTCTTCACCGCCATCGTGGGCATGAGGTGTAAATACAGTATTCGGCGCGTAACGCACCACCGATGTGGCGCGTGCCAGCTCCCCACCCTCCCGATCCAGCATTTGACGCTCGACCCCCTCAATAGGAGATGCCTGCCACGCCAGCCGATCGGTGTGTAAAACAATGCGTTCGCTTAAATCACTGTGGATATTCATTCCCCAAGAATAAATCAAAGCAATCGACGGGTGTGAAGATCGTTACAATTTAGCAATGAGCAGCCCAAATCCCCCCGCAACTGAAGTCAAAGAAGGCCTTCGTCTCCGAATCAAGGATGAGTTTATTCAAGCCTCGCTTCTAGCCTTGTATTTTGCTGCGTGGTTCTGTGCGATTGCTTTTTTTTCCTTTGCCCTACTGCGCGAAGCAGCAATTCCAATAACGCCATTTGGACTCGCGATCATTAAAGCGGGTTTGTGCGCCAAATTCATGATGATCGGCAAAGCAATCTTTCCATTGCGCGTGGATGCCAATCGCGGCCTGATTAAATCGATCTTTTGGCACTCGATTGTTTACTTACTTATTGTGATTGCGCTAAGCTATCTTGAGTCTGGAATTGATGGGCTTTTTCATGGCAAATCATTTCTAGAGTCCCTGTCTTCATTTGGACACGGTGACCCAATTTATATTGCTGCCTTATCCCTAATGTATTGGCTCATTCTCTGGCCGTACTTGATTGTGCTTGGATTAAATCAATCTCTTGGCAATACAGCGGTTCGTACTATTTTATTTGGCTCTAAGCTAAAGTAATCCGAGTTAAAGCAAAGTTCGGCGTCGACCTACTTTGTACCTTTAAAAGAAATCAGGATCGCAATGCGATCCTGATTTTCTTGATGCTGTAGCTGGAAGGTATTACATCACCAGCCAATTGCCTTGGGTAGCCACAAGGAAATCTGTGGATAGTAGAACACCAGGAACAAGGCAACACCCTGCATACATACAAACGGAATCACGCCTTTATATAAATGCTTGATTTTCACCTCTGGTGGCGCTACCCCTTTTAAATAGAACAGGGCCCAACCGAATGGCGGCGTTAAGAACGACGATTGCAAACAAACCGTAATCATCATGGCAATCCAAACGGGATCTGCACCTTGCGCTATGAGCACCGGCAAAAATAGTGGGACGGCAATGTAACTAATTTCGATCCACTCAATGAAGAAACCCAGAATAAAAATCAGTAGCAACATAAACCAAATATCGCTATTAACGCCGCCTGGAATGACCTCAAACATGCCTGCAATGAGTTCCTCGCCGTTTAGGCCACGGAATGACAAGGCAAATACTTGAGCGCAGATCAAAATAAACATCATGATCGCACTAATTTTGGTGGTGTCCAAAGCCACTAATTTCAGCTTGGCCCATGTGAAGCGCCCAGAGAAAATGGTGACGATAACGCCGCCGATGGCGCCCATGGCAGCCGCTTCGGTTGGTGCGGCGATTCCCGCCACAATCGAACCTAATACCGCAACGACCAACATAATGGGTGGCACAACCACTTTCCAGAATCGGATCCAAAGTTCTTTTCCAGAAACCCGGCTGCGCTCTTCCTTGGGTATGGGCGGCATTAAATCAGGCTTGAGCCATCCCAGAATCAG
>JBIJAC010000040.1:0-16370 GCA_044345935.1 Polynucleobacter sp.
ACGGGAATAAATCTGTCCGATTACATTTTTTGCTACTGCATCCGGTTTAATAATAGAAAGGGTGCGCTCCATTGCCATGCAAAACTCCAGTGATTAATTCAATAGTAATAAAAAACAGCCTTTTTTGACCAAAAATATTAGGGTATTGGCTGCCGATACGGGTATTTCGCGTTTCTTCAACGCCACGCAATTATACATTGCTTAGCCCGTATTTACCCCCATATCCATTACCCTAAGCCATTGAATTTACTGGGTATAACCCTATTTTATCTATTCCTATTGGATTAGCCCCTTGATTTATTCGATTTTGTCTATACTTGATATCAAAGTCCCGTGGTGGACTAACGTTATTAAATAAAAGGAGTCAATATGAGTGATTTGAACTCGTTCGGCTTTGGGCAAACAGGCTCAGTTGCAAATGCACAGGTCCGAAACAAGGTACTGCGTAATACCTATGCCCTTTTGGCACTTTCCATGGTTCCAACCGTCATCGGCGCTTGGCTGGGTGTCGCAATGGGCTTCAAGCTATTTGAAGGCAGCCCATTTATGGGATTTGTGGTCTTCATGGCGGTTGCTTTCGGCTTCTTCTGGGCCATTAACCGCAATAAAGACAGCGGCTTAGGTGTATTGCTCTTGCTGGGCTTTACGCTCTTCATGGGCGTCATGCTCTCCCGTTTGATTGGTTTTACCCTTAGTAGCTATACCAACGGCGCAACCCTCATCATGGGTGCATTCGGTGGTACTGCCCTGATCTTTACGGTCATGGCCAGCATTGCTACCGTTAGCAAGCGCGACTTCTCCAGCATGGGCAAGTTTTTGATGGTGGGTGTCATTCTGCTGATCGTGGCGATGGTAGCCAATATGTGGCTGCAAATCCCTGCCTTGATGTTGACCCTGATGGTTGCAGCAATCGCCATCTTCTCTGCATTCATCTTGGTGGACGTTCAGCGCGTTGTCAATGGCGGTGAAACCAACTACGTGATGGCCACACTTGCTATTTACTTAAACGTCTACAACATCTTCACCAACCTCTTGGCCCTCTTCGGGATCATGGGTGGCGATCGCGACTAAGTCGCAATCAGCATTAAAGAGAAGCGCCCTGCGGGGCGCTTTTTCTTTGAGTTAATTGCAGCCCTAGAGGCTATTCATAGTGATAGCGGCAAAGCGTTCTTTCGTGCTGAGTAGGCCAAATCTTTTTTAAACATCAGGATTACGGTGCGTGATTGTGATCAACTATCCATAAAAACTTTTTAAGATGTTATGCTTTTCACATCCACTTTGAACTATGCCGAGGACTTTTCGTGAAACCATCAATGATTAAAAAAATAGTAGCTGCTTCAGTTTCAGCTTCTTTGGCATTTACCCCTATAGCAAGTTATGCATGTACTGCCGTAAACATTGTTGCAAAGGATGGCTCGGTTGTTGCAGGAAGAACCATGGAATGGGCCTTTGATATGAAGTGGCAGCTCACCGCAAATCCCAAAGGCACTCCTATTTCCCTTAGTGCTCCAACATCGTTAAAGTTGCCTGCAACAAGCCTATCTAGTAAATATGCATTTGTCGCAATTGCGCCGGGAGTTTTGGCAGGCCCTCCTGCCTACCTAGAAGGTCAAAATGAAGCAGGCCTCGCCATTAGTGGAAATTTTTTACCTGGCTTTACTGAATACCAAACAGTTACACCGCAAGATAAGAACTACGTTTCTATCCTTAATTTGGGCGGTTTTATTTTAGGCATGTTCGGTTCAGTGAAGGAATTGCGTAGCGAGCTTCCTAAATATAAAGTGTGGTTTGATCCCAGCGAAGTCAAAGGATTGCCAACCCCACCCTGGTTGCATCTTGTCTTAACAGATCGGATCGGTGACAGCATTATTGTCGAGTTTGTTAAGGGCCAAATGGTGATCCACAATAACGTTGCTGGAGTGCTAACGAATGCGCCAACCTATGACTGGCACTTGAATAATGTGCGTAATTATTTGTCACTCACAAGCACTCCAACGGCTTCAGTAATGGTGGGCAATACGAACGTTACTGAATTGGGTCAAGGCGGTGGCTTACTGGGCTTACCAGCCGATTACACCCCACCATCGCGCTTCGTCAGGGCGGCTTACCTAAAACAATTTACCTATCAGCCAAGTAATAGCGCAGAAGCGATGCAAAGTGCTGGCCATATTTTGAACAACGTTGATATTCCAGTTGGCGTAGCTCGCTCTACAGATGGCAAGCAGGTTTTTTCTGATTACACGCAGTGGGTTACTCTCAAGGATTTAAAGAATAATCGGATGAAAATTGCAAACTATGCAAATCGTACTAACTTCATTGAAATAAATCTGAATGAAGTATTTAAGTCCGGAAAATCAAAAACCTGGCAGGTTGATAAGTTGCCGTATCCTAAGAATGACCTAACAGCAGAGTTCTTAAAATAAGCCAATCCACTAAACCGCCTTCGTTTTGGTTTTCCCTTGGCGATATTGCTTCAATGATTTCTCCAAATGTTTCACATTGGCAGGAGTTTTTAATAAGTGAAATGTTTCCACCTTACGTGGATCAGGCTTAACTTTTCGTACCATACGCTTTAGTCATTTTTAATTCAGAAAGGTCGCTTGCTTTAGCGGGTGTTTTTTGTGCCCAGGCTAAAGCAGCAGTTAAATCCTTTTTAAGGGCTGGTGTATGAAGAATTCCAGTCCCTATGCGCTCAAACACCGCAATCGACTCGACGTGCGACGTATGGGGAAACATATTGATGATGCCGGCCGATTGCAACTGGTAGCCGGCTTGGTGTACCAGTATGGCGGCATCCCGCGCTAGGGTTTTGGGGTTGCACGACACATAGACAATCCGCTCTGGCAAGAAGCCATCCCACTCATGCTGCCCTGCTGCGCTTGCTTGAACAATATTGGCCAATGCTTGGCATATTGCCATGGCGCCCTCTCTGGGCGGATCGAATAACCAGCGCTCGGCTTTGCCCCACGAAACAACGGTATCGATGCTGACTTCAAACAGATCACTCTGCATAAAGCGGGCTTTATCGCTAAGTTGATTGTGGAGGGCATTTTCAGTAGCGCGTTCAACTAAGCTCGCAAGCCCTTCAATACCCAATACGGAACTTGCTATGCGCGCCAATGGCAGGGTGAAGTTACCGATGCCGCAAAAGAGATCAAGTACACAATCGCCTGCTTGCACTTTGAGTAGTCGCAAGGCGCGGCTAACCAGCGAGCGATTCATGAGGTGATTGACCTGCGTAAAGTCGGCGGGCTTAAACGGCATCTCAATTCCAAACTCGGGCAAACGGTAGCAAAGCGTTCCGGTTGGTGGATGAAAGGGAGCCAAGCTTTGCAAGCCACTGGGTTGCAGCCATATCCAAACGTCGTGCCGCTCTGCAAACGCCTTGATTGCAATTTGGTCCGCTTCTGTCAGTGGCTCTAAATGCCGAATGGCCAAAGCCGTAACCTGGCTGCCAATCTCCTTGCCCTCGCCTACAGCGAGTTCAATTTGCGGTACTCGGCTTGGATCACTCAGTTGCATGATGAGCGCGCGCATCGGTTCCAGTAAATCGGATACGTGCTTCGGCAAAATCGCACATGAAAGCATATCGGCTACGTAGGCACTTTGGTGTTCATGAAATCCCACCAGCACCGTGCCTTTTTTAATCGAGCGATTGACCACACTAAACCGAGCGCGGTGGCGATAGTGCCAGCTTGGCCCGGCCATCGGCCGCAGTACTTCCTGCGGGCGGAGCTGCCCAATGTGCAGCAGGTCATCTTCTAGAACGCGCTGCTTGATTGCGATTTGCGCCCGAATATCCAAGTGTTGCATGGTGCAACCACCACATACACCAAAGTATTCGCACGCAGGCTTGGCTCGAAAGACCGCTTCTTTCAGAATATCGATTACTTTGGCTTTGGAAAAGCGTGATTTATCTCGCGTAATTTGGTAGCGCACGCGCTCGGTTGGTAATGCGCCGCGGATAAAAATGACTTTACCGCTCTCGCCGCGTGCCGCCGCTTCCTCGCTTGGCACTAAGCGCGCAATGCCTTGGGCATCGAGGTCCAAGCCCTCGACTACGATGGGACCCGATACAGCGTGACTTTCTGGCGCTACGCGTGCGCGTGATCGCCTAGGCATCGCCTGCAAAGCCAGCGAGGTATTCTTGCCAGGCTTGACCGTTGGGCTCTTTCGCCTCTTGCTCTAAATAGTGCTTCACAAAGTCCAACTCTTCATCGTGCTCGGCTTGCGTCACGCCGCCCCGCAGGAGTTGGTAGCGGCAATACATCAGGTAGGTATTAACGACGTCGGTTTCGCAATAGCGCCGAATGTCGGCAATCTTGCCGTCTTGGTAAGCCGGCCAGACTTGACTGCCATCCATTCCCAGCTTGCCCGGAAAGCCACATAGCTTTGCTAAGGCATCCAAGGGGGCATTGGCTCTGCCATTGAATTTGGCGAGCAGATCCATTAAGTCTAAATGCCGCATGTGATAACGGCTAATATAGTTATTCCACTTAAACTCGCGACTATCGCTATCTTGGCTCTCGCCCATTTCCCAATAGCGCGGCGCATGCACTTGATTAATTAAAGCGCGGTAGTGCAAGACTGGCAAATCAAAACCACTGCCATTCCACGATACCAATTGCGGCGTATATTTTTCGATCAAATCAAAAAATGCCTGTATCAATACCTTTTCAGAATCATCTGGATTGCCAAGGGATCCAACTTTGATTTGTGGCAAACCTTCTTTGGTGGTGCGCCGTATCACACAGGAAATTGCCACTACGCGCTGTAGATAGAGGGGTAAAAAATCGCTGCCGGTTTTTTCTAAACGCAGTTGCATGACCTGCTTGGCTACATCCGCGTCTGCCATGCTCGCCGGAAAATCCTCCAGCCGGCGCAAGCCCGCTACATCCGGAATGGTCTCAATATCAAATACCAGAACGGTTGTCATGCCACCTTACATTACTGCAGGAAGGGCAGCGGATCGACGGGCTTACCATTCACACGCAGTTCAAAGTGCAGTCGTACCGAGTTGGCATCGGTATCGCCCATTTCTGCAATCTTCTGCCCCTTGCGCACGGCATCGCCCTCTTTAACCAATAAATTGCGATTGTGGGCATAGGCAGTGAGGTAGGTATTGTCGTGTTTGACGATTACGAGATTGCCATAGCCGCGCAAGCTATTGCCGGCGTAAACCACTTTGCCATCGCTCGCTGCCTGAATTGGATCGCCTAACTTACCGGCAATGTCGATGCCTTTATTCTTGCCATCCACAAAGTCTTCCACAACCTTGCCTTTAGCGGGCCACGACAAACGAATACCTGGCGGCGGTGCATCCGGTTTAACAGCTTCGATCTTGGGTTCTGCTGCCGGTTCCGCCATTTTTTGCGGAGCGGGTGTGGCGGGCACAGACTTCAATGGCTTCACTGTCATTGCGTTCGCAGGGGGTCGTACCAGCAATAACTGATCGACCTCAATCAAGTTGGGATCAGTTAAGTTATTCCAGCGCACAATATCGCGGTAAGACTGCCCTTGATCCAGCGCAATCCGTAAGACGGTATCACCCCGCTTCACGCGGTAATACCCCGGAGGCGTTGGAATACTGGCGGTGGGTGCAGCGGATTCCGAACGCGAACGGTCGATCACGGTTGCGGGCGTAGTACGTGGCGTAGTACATGCGGACAGCAGTACGCTTGCGCCAATAACAAGCAGCATCATCTGCGCTGGCCTAGGGCCGCGCAGGATTGGGGAAATAGCAATTTGGGATGGGTTTTTCATACTACCCCTGATTGTAAAGGCACAAAAAAGACATCGTCTAGAGCCGTGCGCTGATAGCGGTGGGAACTCACCCGCTCAATCAGGAGTAATTGCTGCTCTTTTGCATTGCGCGCCACCGGGGCAACCAAACGCCCGCCAATGGCCAGCTGGTCGAGTAAGGCATCGGGAATGCCCAAACCCGCCGCGGCAAGGATGATGGAGTCAAACGGGGCAGCCTGGGGAAGGCCCAAAATGCCATCGCCGTAAATCAAACGCAGGTTTTTAATCCGAAATGGCCTTAAATTATCGCGGGCTAAATCATGCAGTGGCCGGATGCGCTCTATCGAATAGACCTCATTTGCTAATAGGCTTAAAACAGCTGCTTGATATCCACAACCCGTCCCGATCTCTAAAACTTTGTTCAGAGGCTGTTTTGATTTATGCAAGAGCTCGATCATGCGTGCCACCACCGATGGCTTGGAGATGGTTTGCTGATGCCCAATTGGCAATGCAGAATCTTCGTAGGCCTGGGGATGCAGTCCTGCATCCATAAAAGCGTGGCGTGGCACCGTTGCAATTGCGTCTAAGGTTTTGGCGTGCTTCACGCCGGCCATCGCTACCTTGGTAGCAAGTGCCTGCCGGTGTCCAGCAAACCGATCAGCAGAGGCTGACTTCAATCGCGATTCCAGCCGTCTGCAGCCATTGCTTTTTGCCGAGCATGGTCAGTGAGGTCAAGCTGCATCGGCGTAATCGATATACAGCCCTCGTTGATAGCATGAAAATCCGTGCCAGTAGATGCATCCTTCGCATCGCCAGCAGCACCGATCCAGTAAATCTTGTCACCGCGTGGATTATTTTGCACAACGACCGGCTGCGAGTGGTGGCGATTACCTAAGCGCGTGACGCGCCAGCGCTTTAGCTCTTCATAGGATCGATTGGGAATATTGACGTTAAGTAGCGTAGCAATGCCATCAGCCTGCTGGGGGTGTTTTGGCATCGGGTGGGACAGCATTTGTTTGACAATGTCGTGCGCTGCTTGCGCTGCATCATCAATGCGGGCCCAGCCCCGATCGATTTGCGAGAAGGCAATACCAGGAACGCCAAACATCACGCCCTCCACTGCGGCGGCAACCGTACCGGAATAGAGTACGTCTTCGCCCATGTTCTCGCCTTGGTTAATGCCAGAAACGACTAAATCGGGGCGATGGTCTAAATAACCGGTCATGGCAATGTGCACGCAATCGGTTGGCGTGCCATTAATAAAGACAAATCCGTCACGCTCACCGCCAGCAATCCGGTGAATCGATAAAGGACGGGACAACGTTAAAGAATTGGAGGCGCCGCTGTGGTTTTGCTCTGGTGCAATCACCGTAATGCGGCCCAAGGGACGAATGGCATTAACTAAAGCTAATAAGCCAGGGGCTAAATAGCCATCGTCATTGGAGATCAGAATGTGGGGCAAGGCGGTGTCGCCGGAAGGAAAAGAAGTAGCCATACTGCATGATACCGAGAGTCTCGGTGTCAATTGAAATCAAGCCCCAGTCTTGCTGATCTAGCCGAACTTCAAGGTGAATTGGAGAGAAAATTAAGGCTTCCTGTTCAATAACAAATTTGTTATCATTCTATGATGGCAAAGTTACCTAGCAAAATTAAAGTGAAAGCCACCACCCATAAACAAATGGTGGATAAGCTACTCAAAAATCCAGCCGTCAAAGCGGAAGTAGAAAAGCTTAATCGCGAAGAGTTTGCCATTCTGGATCAAATCCTCGCGGCAAGAAAGGCAGCTGGGCTTTCTCAGGCGCAAGTAGCAAAACGCATGGGTACGCAGGCACCTGCTATCGCACGACTAGAAAGTGCGCTGGCGACCGGAAAGCACTCCCCCAGTTTAAGCACCCTCCGAAAATACGCTGCTGCCTTAGGCAAGCGCGTTGAACTGCATTTAGTCTAAAAGACCCGTATTACTGCGCCTGCTTTGCAGTTGCTGGAAGACTCCGGCAACGGAACCAGCCGTAAATGACCGGCAATACCAGTAGAGTCAGAATGGTGGTGGTCACCATGCCGCCCACAATCACGAGTGCCAAGGGGCGCTGGGCTTCTGAGCCAATCGATGTTGAGAGCGCGGCAGGCAATAATCCAAAGCCTGAGAGCATGGCCGTCATCAAAACCGGCCGGACGCGCAAGGCAGCGCCCTCAACCATCGAGTCCTTCATGGCGCCATGTTCATTGGCAACCGTCTTGTTGATAAATGAGATGAGAATGACGCCGTCCTGAATGGCAATACCAAAGAGCGATAAAAAGCCAAAGAATGCCGAGATGCTGAGCGTCTCGCCAGCCAAGTGCAGGGCGATTACTCCGCCAATCGCGGCAAAGGGTACGTTGATCATGACAATCACCGCATCCCGGAAATTACCAAAAGCACTAACCAGCAGTAGGAAGATTCCGAGCAACGCTAAGGGCACAATCACCATCAGTTTGCTTTGCGCCTGTTTCATTTGATTGAATTGGCCATCCCAACTGATCGAGTAGTTCGCCGGTAACACCACATTTTTTTCGACTAAAAATTGGGCGTCCTCAACCGCACTGCCCAAATCTCTTCCGCGCACACTAAACTTAATCGCAATGTAGCGTTTGCCGGCTTCGCGGTAAATAAAGAAGGGGCCATCGGTTAGCTCAATTTTGGCCACCATGGAAAGGGGTATTCGTTTTCCGCCGGGGGCATCGACCAGCAATTGCGATATATCCGACACATCATTGCGACTGGCTTCACTGAGGCGCACGGCAATACCAAAGGTCTTTTCATCTTCCAGTAAGTTCGTGATTGCAGCGCCGCCAATGGCATTAGCCACCACCGTCTGAATATCGCTGACATTAATGCCATACCGTGCTGCGCGCTCCCGATCAATCTGTATATTGAGCGTAGGCTGTCCCAATTCCTTGAGAATGCCCTCATCGGCTACACCGCGCACATGTCTAATTTGCTCCAGTACCTCTTTGGCTTTGGCATCGAGCACTTCTAAATCGGCGCCGTAGATTTTGACGGAGTTCTCGCCCTTCACACCAGAAAGCGCTTCATTGACGTTGTCTTGTATGTATTGTGAAAAGCTGTAATTGGCGCCAGGAATTTGATTCAGAACCCCTTCCAGTTTCTGAATCAATTGCTTCTTACTACTTCCCTTTGGCAACTTATCGGGCGACTTCAAATACAGACCAAACTCGATATTAAATACACCAGTAGAGTCGGTGCCATCATCGGGCCTGCCAATTTGCACGGCCACCTTATCGATTTCAGGTTGTTTAATGAAATTCTCACGCAATTGATTGGCGACCTTAATCGAGTAATCGAGATCAACCGTATTGGGCAGCGTGACCCGTAACCAAATGTTGTTTTCTTCGAGGGTCGGCAAAAAAGCCGTACCCAAACGCGTGACGCTGAGTAAAGTGAGGCCGAGAATAAAGACCGCCACTGCCACAATCGTTCTGGGGCGATCCATCCAGCGGCGCAGCAAAGGTTTATAGCCCTCAGTCAAACGGGTCATAAAACTGGGTGGCTTATGGCCCATGGTCTCACCAAAGATCAAGGAGATCATCGCTGGCAAAAAGGTCAGGCTCAAAATCACTGCGGCGATTAAGGCAAAGCCCATGGTAAAGGCCATCGGCTTAAAGATGATGCCCTCGACTCCGCCCATAAAGAACAAGGGAGAGTACGCGACAATGATGATGCCGGTGGAGTAGATCATCGCCCGCTGCACTTCGCTGGTGGCTAGAATAATGGCTTGGTTTAAGCGCTTACCGCCCTTCTCCAAGTGCCGCATCACGTTCTCCGTCAGAATGACCGCAGCATCGACAATCACTCCAAAGTCGATGGCCCCCAAGGAGATGAGATTGGCCGGCACACTCCATAAGTGCATCTGAATGAATGCCACGCACAGCGCCAATGGAATCACCGCAGCCACTACCGCAGCGGCGCGCAGATTACCCAGAAAAATGTAAAGAATGGCTAGCACCAAGGTAATGCCAAAGAACAAGGTGTGCTTGACCGTGCCAACGGTAATGTCGAGTAAGACTTGGCGATCATAAAACGGCCGCACTTCAACGCCCGGCGGCAGAATTTGTTTATTGATGTTGTTGACGGTGTCACGTACCCGCGCCAATACTTCCGTGGCGTTTTCACCGCGGCGCAAATAAATAATGCCTTCGACTGAATCCGGGTTCTCATTGAACTGAAACAAGCCCAAACGCGGTGCATTGCCAATTTGTACTGTGGCTACATCACCAACACGGACGGGTACGCCATTATTGGTAGTAATGACGACTTGCTTGATGTCATCGATGTTCTTGAGTAAGCCTACACCGCGCACCACAAACTGCTGCTCGCCACTGGGCAATAAGCCGCCGCCCATATTGCTATTGGAACTGGTAATCGCGGCAATCAACTGACTAATGGAGATGCCCTTCGATTGCAGGCTCTCTGGCGTAACAATCACTTGATATTGGCGTACCTTACCGCCAAACGAAGAGACATCCGCAACCCCGCGGGTTTGCTTGAGCTCTTTATAGATCTCGTAGTTTTGCAGTGTTTTGAGTTCAGCTGAAGATGCGTAGTCCGAATGCACCTCGTAGCGCATGATCTCTCCAGTAGCATCGGAGTCTGGACTAATGCTAGAAGTGACACCGCTGGGTAAATTGGCATTGGCTAAATTCGCAATGAAGATTTGCCGGGCCTTAAACGGATCAGCCGTGTCATTGAATTTGAGGGTGACGACCGATAGGCCAAAGAGCGAGACCGAGCGAAACGCCTGCAGCCCCGGAATACCAGCCAAGGCATTTTCTACGGGAATGGTGACTTGCTGCTCCACCTCGGTCGTACTTCTACCCGGCCACTGCGAGATCGCTTGAATTGTTAAAGGGGCAACGCCAGGGTATGGCTGTATCGGTAATTTACTCAGGCTATTGATGCCAAGGCCCAAGAGCACGATGGAGCCGACGATCACCAAGACGCGTTTTTCTAAAACGCCTCGGATGAAATTAGTAAATTGGCTCATTTTGTGATCTAACTTAGTGTTCTAACTGAGTCTTCTAACTCAGTCTTCTAACTTCGCAAAACGATCGTTGAGTAATACTGCGCCATCCGTCAGCACGGATAAGCCAGCACCGAGGCCATCGGTAATCGCAAAGCGTTTGCCGTCTAAGTCATAGCCTTTGACTGGAAGCCGGCGGAAGGTGTCGGGCGCTACCTGCACAATCGCATAGCGCATCTCCCGAATGCGCACAATCGCCGATTGTGGCACCACCACAGCAAGCCCTTTACCGACTAAGAGCTTGGCCGACATAAACATATCGGGGCGCAATAAACCATCTGCATCACTGACATCGGCACGAATCAGCAAGGCCCGTGTTTCTGGATCGACACTGGGGGCGACGTAATTGGTTTTGGCAATGAACTCCCGATCTGGATAGGCCTCGGTTTTTAGAATCAGTTGCTGGCCATTGGATAAAAGACGGATGTCCTTTTCAAATACATTCCCCAAAAACCACAAGGCCTTTGGATCAGCCAGACTCGCCAGCACATCACCGCTACTCACGATTGCGCCCGGTTCAATATTGCGTTTGGTCACCACCCCCTGAATGGGTGAGCGCAGCAGTAAGTTCGCCTGCACTTTTTGACTAGCCCCAAGCTGCGCGATCTCTTGATCCGATACGCCAATAGTACGCAGGCGATTAGACGCTGCATCTTGGGTCATTTTGGCATCCTGCATCAGATCGCCCATGGCCTGATTTTTGCCTAGAATGCCCACGGTTCTACTTGCTAGCAAATACTCTTGCTGCGCTGAATTAAAGTCGGGACTGTACATTTCTAATATGGGCGAACCCAAATTCACGGCAGCGCCATCAAAGGCGAAGATCCGCTCTACCCTTCCTGCGACGCGCGCCGAGAGGACCTTGGATTTTTCGGCATTAAACGCCAGCCGCCCTGGCACTTTAATTTCAATCGGCACTTCGGTGGTTTTGGCTTCTTGAAAGACATAAATTTCGGGGTTTAAGGTAACGCCCGGCAACTTGAGCTCTAACGTGCCACTCTTTTCAACTTTAAGTGTTTTATCAGACTTATCGATTTGCACTGCCCGGTTGATGTCCGTCATCCTGCCCAGCACAATACCGAGTGACAAAATCGCAAAAGCAAACGCTGCCTGCCGAATCCGCTGGCGCTGCTCAGGCGTGCGATTCCAGTAGAGTGCAGCCAGGTTTTCACGCAAATGCGCAAACTGTCCACCGAGCTTCTGCTGAAGCTGGCCTAACAGCTCTGTCGCCTTTTTTGTTCCGGAGCGAAATTGATCTTTCAAACGATGTCCTTAAAACGGTTCTTTACCTGCGGCTGCGAGTACAGTCGCTTGAGATTGCAGTAATGCACTTTGTGCCAAGGCCAACTGAATTTCCAGTAAACGCAATTGCGATTGCGCCGTCAGCACGTCATTAAATCCTTGGCCATTATTGGCATATTGGTTTAGTCCTACCTTGTACGCGGCATCGGCCTGAGGCACCTGGCGATCGCGTAAAAACTGCACCTGGTTTTTGGCTTGCTCGTAATTGGCGTAGGCCGTATTGACGGCCAATACCACTTGCTGGCGACTGGCGATATTGCTTGCTTCCAGCGAGGCTTGATTGCGCCTGGCTTGCTCTACCCCGTACTTTTCTTTGGTAAAGAAATACAGCGGAATCACAATATCGAGCTCAAACTGATAAAACAGAGCGCCATTGTTTGCGGCAAACGGGCCGCGCGGGGTGTAGGAAGATCCAATCACCTGAAAATCCGGCAAGTAGGCTTTCTTGGCAAGGCTAACTCCTTTTTTGGCGGCATCCAGTTGCAAGGCGGAACTCTTGAGTAGCGGATGGCTGGTCTCGGCATAGTCTTCTAGCTCGAGCAAACTGGGTACGGCATTGAGGCTCAAGCGGGCATCCCCGCGCAACACCAATTGCTCACGCGAGTGGCGACCGATTAAGGCATTGATACCCTTGATTGCCACTTGCAATTGGCGATCGAGCGCAAATTGATCGGCTTCGGCCGCGCTTTGCGCCACCTGGGCATTTAAAAACTCCACATAGGCTGCCGAATTATTGGCGTAACGGGCTTTGGCTACGTTTTTGATCATTTCCAAACGGGTAACCGACTCTTTTAAAACGGTGAGCTGCTTTTGCGCTGCCAAGGCGCTGTAGTACAAACTCGAGAGTTGCGCCCCCAATTGCAGGTAAGTCGATTCGCTTTGGGCTAAAAGTGCTTCTGCATTGGTATCGGCTATATCGGCAGCCAGACTTTTCTTACCCGGAAACTGAAATGGCTGGGCAAAGGAGATGGCATTGTTATTACTAATACCGTTGGGGTATTGCGTACTCGGGGTATTGGCTCCGCCCAAGGCCAAAGGCGAGTTTGCGGGCATGCCAGACCAGACTAAGCCTACTTGTGGATTAGCAGGCGCTGCAATTTGCGGCACGGTGGCTTTGGCAGCAAAGTAAGACTCGCGTAGCGCAGCGAGCTGGGGGTTATTAAGCCTCAGTTCAGACCACAGCTGACGTAAATCGAGTTCAGTGGGCGCAGCTGCTTTGAGATTGGCAGAGGTGATATTGGGGCTAGCAGTAAAACTGGGAGGCGTATTTTTGGCAGGCGTAACGGTCACCGTTGCTGCTGGCGTCACTGATGGTTCTTGCGCAGCTAAATCCGGAATAGCGCCGCAGCAAAAAAGCGCAAGCGTGACAGAGCAAATGCGGCAAACGCGGCAAACGCGGAAGCGATAGCGGGAGAACACAGCATGAGGGAATCGCATGCTTCTAAAATTTATTACCACAATATTCAATTGCTGTCTTACCCCCTATTACCCGATAAAAAATGGGTAATTGATTATAGGGGGCAAAGCCCTTTTAGTAGGCTGAGAAGGGTAAAAAATGTGAATTACTGCACTAAAACCGGCTAGCTGACGGTGCGTCGATCCATCAGGGCTCGGGCCAAGGTGCCGGCATCAACGTACTCGAGCTCCCCGCCTACTGGGATGCCTCGGGCAATCCGGGTTACTTTGATGCCCTTGGATTTAAGGACTTCACCAATGTAATGGGCAGTGGCCTCGCCTTCGCTCGTGAAATTCGTCGCCAGTACGACTTCACGAACGGCAAGTCCGGTATCGGGGTTCTCAATGCGCGCCAAGAGCCGATCAAAATGAATTTCCGTCGGGCCCATACCGTCGAGCGGTGAGATGCGGCCCATGAGTACAAAGTAGTTGCCTTTAAAGCTAAGGGTCTGCTCGACCATCACTTGGTCGGCTGGGGTCTCCACGATGCACAGCATCGAGGGATCTCGCCGACCATCCGCGCAGGTAGAGCAAATCGCCGTTTCTGAAAAGGTATTGCAGCGGCTGCAGTGCCCTACTTTCTCTACCGCTTCACCCAAAGACTGGGCGAGTAAGGCTGCGCCATTGCGATCGTGTTGCAGCAAATAAAAGGCCATGCGCTGCGCTGACTTGGGTCCGACTCCAGGCAGAACGCGCAATGCCTCAACTAAGCGCTGGAGCGCATCCTGCGGAACATCATTTCGTGCCATTAAAACGGTAACTTAAAGCCTGGGGGCATGGGCATACCTGCGGTAGCGCCCGACATCAGTTTTTCACTGGCGGCTTCCACTTGCTTGAATGCATCGGCGTACGCTACGACCATTAAGTCTTCGAGCATCTCGCGGTCTTCCATCGCGCCTTCGGCAATTTGCACGCGCTTGAGTTCGTACTTACCGGATACCGTCACCTGAATCAAACCATTACCTGCTTGGCCAGTGACTTCCATACTGGCCAGCTCGGCTTGCGCCCGCTTCATGTTTTCTTGCATCTGCTGGGCTTGCTTCATGAGGCCAGCAATATTGCCTTTCATCATTTTGTATTCCCTCTATTCAATATGTATAAATTAATTTGGCTTAATTTGGCTTAATTTGGCTTAATTTGATTTGGGTAGATTTAGTTTAGGCAGGTCGAACGGAGCCACTAACCACCTTGGCACCAAACTCGCGCTCGAGTTGTTGCACAAATGGATCAGCTGCAATCCGCTCTTCGGCATTTTGGCGCTTCTCTTGTTGTACCTGCGCATCGATTTTGGCTACGGTCTTTTCAACAGCGCCTTCCACTACTTCGATCTGCACTTTTTTTCCATAATGCACACTCAGGGCTTCACTTAAGCGGCTAATACAATCTGCACTCGCGAGCTGCGGCAAGCTGGTAATCACCGTGGCTTTCACGCCTTGCGCTGAATCCACCCAATCTTGTAACTCAGTCTGGTGCGCCAATTGCTGTACTAAACCACGCACTGGAAGAGCGCGCATCAAGCTATGCCAATCGGGGCGCTCGCTGCTCGAAGCGCTTGCGGGGGATGCTGCTGATGTTGCTTTAGGCACTGCTGCTGGCGCGGCTGCTGCTGGATCTGCACTAACTGCAGACTTAGCTGAGGTTGGATTAGCTGCTGGCTTAGCGGCAGCTGGAGTAGCTGAGGCTGACTTACTAGTGCTTTGGGTCGATGCAGGGGTAGAAGCTGCAGCATTACTAACGCCACCTACTGTTTGGTTTGATCCTGAGCCTGCACTTCCTGGCCGAAAGGCCAGCATGCGTAGCAGTGCCATTGAGAAACCCGTCTGCTCATCGGGTGCGAGTGATAAATCGGGGCGGCTGGTAATGGCGATTTGATAAAAGAGCTGGGCTTCTTCTTTACTAAAGACGCTGGCTAAGCGGCGGATCTCGGCTGCTTCGGGCCAATCATCTAAAACGGATTCGGGGACGACTTGGGCGCTCGCTATCTTTTGTATGAGGCTTGCCAAATCTTGCAGTGCTAATGAGAAAGACATGCTGCGCTCACCCATCTCTTGGGCAACGGCTACGAGGGCTGCGCCGTTTTTATTTGCCAGTGCATCAAGTACTTGTATTAGATAGGCATCATCCAGCGTTCCCAGCATATTACGTACCGACGCTTGGGTTACGGTACCAGCGGCATAGGCAATCGCTTGATCGGTGAGTGAGAGCGCATCGCGCATTGATCCTTGGGCAGCTTTTGCTAATACGCGCAGCGCGCCGATTTCGGATTCGACTTTTTCGGCGGCAAGAACGGTTTGCAGGTGCTCCACGATTAATGGCACTGGCATTTGCTTGAGGTTGAACTGCAAGCAGCGCGACAAAATGGTCACTGGTATTTTTTGTGGATCGGTGGTCGCCAGAATGAACTTCACATGCTCGGGCGGCTCTTCTAGAGTCTTGAGCATGGCATTAAAGGCATGGTTGGTCAGCATGTGGACTTCGTCAATCATGTAGACCTTAAAACGGCCGTTGCTGGGGGCATACGATGCCTTCTCTAATAGCTGGGCCATTTCATCGACGCCGCGGTTACTGGCGGCGTCCATTTCGATGTAGTCCACGTAGCGCCCAGCATCAATCTCGAGGCAGGCGGCGCATTTACCGCAGGGCTGGGATGTCATCTTGCCTTGGCCGTCTGGCCCGATGCAATTGAGGGCTTTTGCCAGAATGCGGGCGATGGTGGTTTTGCCTACCCCCCTTGTTCCGGTAAAGAGCCAGGCGTGGTGCAGGCGTCCTTGGTCAAGGGCATGCGTTAAAGCC
>JBIJAC010000041.1:0-16368 GCA_044345935.1 Polynucleobacter sp.
CAACCGCTAAAGTCAGGAGATCACAATGGCACGAATGAAATTTATCTGCGACGCGGAACGGTGTATTGAATGCAACGGCTGCGTTACTGCTTGTAAAAACGACAATGAGGTACCTTGGGGCGTTAATCGCCGCCGAGTGGTTACCATCAATGACGGCGTCATTGGGGCGGAGAAATCCATCTCGGTAGCCTGTATGCACTGTGCTGATGCACCTTGCATGGCAGTTTGCCCAGTAGATTGTTTCTACCGCACCGACGAGGGCGTTGTTTTGCACGACAAGGACACTTGCATCGGCTGCGCGTATTGCTCCTATGCCTGCCCATTCGGCGCACCACAGTTCCCAAGTACAGGCACCTTTGGCTTGCGCGGCAAGATGGACAAATGCACGTTCTGTTCTGGTGGCCCAGAAGCCAATGGTAGCGTTGCTGAATTTGAAAAATATGGACGTAACCGCTTAGCTGAAGGTAAGTTACCTTTATGTGCTGAGATGTGTTCTACCAAAGCCTTGATTGGCGGCGACGGTGATGTGATTGCAGACATCTTCCGCGCAAGGGTAGTGAAGCGTCAAACCGCAGGCAAAAATGCAGGCGCTGATGTATTTGGCTGGACCACAGCATATGGTCAGCCTGACAAAGCGGGCGCTAAAGCCGCTCCGAGTGGAGGCAAATTATGAGAACGATTCGCACAGTAACTGCCGTACTGCTAGCCCTTGGTTTTTTAAGTGCTTGCAATAACGAGCCAGGAACATTGGCGCTGAATTCCAAACGGCCCGATATCGCTCCATTTATGGGTGCTGATAATGGCTTTATGGTCAAAGGCTGGAAGCCGGGCGATGCTAAAAGCTGGCAAGAAGAGATTAATAAGCGCAATCAACAACAAACTGAATACAGCAAAATCAAGTAATGGACTTTTGTACATTCACTCGGAACATTAAATAACAGAATTGCTGTTGAGGAAATCGCATGAATCAATCTATTTGCGCAACACTCCGTCCTTGGGCCTTAGCCACAGGACTGTTTTGCTCGGTTTTTGCAGGCACTAGCTTAGCGCAGCAAGCTCCAGCTAGCCAGCCAGCTCCCGCTGCCTTACCGCAAGTGCAATCGGCCAACATCATGGATGTGGGCCGCGCTCCCGACGCAACCATTGAAGCACAACGCAAAGCAGCGCAAAACCAACCAGGAAACAGCGCTCCCATTTGGCGTACTGTAAACAGCGATGATGTTAACTTCGTTAGCATTCCTGATAAGCAGGCTGGAGTATTGATTCAGAAGTCAGGTCAGCAGTGGCGTTTGATTCGCAACGGGGTGATCACCGTATATGGCGCTTGGTTACTCGCACTCGCGTCCGGCGGCATTTTGGTGGTCTTCGTGCTCAAAGGAAAAATCAAGCTGCATGAGCCAATGACGGGCAAAAAAATCAAGCGCTTCACCACCCTTGAGCGCGTGAATCATTGGACGATGGCATTTAGTTTCATCGCGCTTGCCATCACCGGCTTATTGATTCTGTACGGTAAGTATTTCGCAATCGATCTATTGGGCGCAAGCCTCTTTAGTGTCTTGTTGCTGGTCAGTAAAAACATTCACAACTTTGTTGGCCCCTTGTTTACCATCAGCTTAGTGGCATTTTTCATCCAATTTGCAAAACGCAATATGCCTGAGAAGGGCGATTGGGAATGGATAAAGACCTTTGGTGGCATGTTCGGCGGTAAGCATGTGCCAGCCAACTACTTCAACCCAGGCGAGAAGTTCTGGTTTTGGTTCGGCATGGTCATTCTCGGCGGATTGGTTTCAGCTTCAGGGTGGATGTTAGATATGATTGTTCCAGTACCCGGACTTGAATACTGGCGCGGCACCATGCAGATATCACACATTATTCATACTGTTGGCGCATTGCTTATTACCGCGATGGCCTTTGGGCATATGTACATCGGTAGCATTGGAATGCAAGGCTCAATCGATGGCATGAAAACGGGCTATGTCGATGAGACCTGGGCAAAGGAACACCATGAAGCGTGGTATCACAAAGTTAAATAAGGACTTCGCTATGAAAAAGATCATCGCACTTCTCGCTTGCTCATTGGCTGCAAGTGGGGCATTTGCAAAATTACCTGCATCAACACCAGAACAGGCTGCCGCAGCACAGTTAGCAGCTGCGAAAACAGCTTACGCTGGCAGGGTCGGTGCCTATCAGTTATGTATGTCTGAAAATGCCGTTGCGAATCGCTACAAAACTGCTGGAACACCTGCGCCCGCTGCGTGTGTAGCGCCGCCCCCATTTGAAGCTCCGGTTGCTGCAGCGCCAGCTGCCGCTCCTGCAGCAGCTCCTGCGGCTGCAAAAAAGTAACGTGATTTAATCTGCAGCGCGTTCGCGCTGCATGTACCGCTGCGCCGCTTCAGTTTGAGGTTGTGTAAAGAAGGGGGCGCAAGCCCCTTTTTCTATGATTTGTCCGCCATCAATAAAGAGGATGGAGTCAGCTAGCCGCCTTACTTGAGCAAGTTGATGCGAGCAAATGAGAACGTCGCAGCCCGATGCGGCAAATTCCCGAATCATTGCCTCTACTTGAACCGTTGTCGTTGGATCCAAATTGGCGGTTGGCTCATCAAGTAGCAGCACATTGGGATTCTGCAGGCGAGCTCTGCCTAAGGATAACTTCTGCTTTTCCCCGGCAGAGAGCTGGTGCGCTGGCTGATGTTGCAAGTGACTTATGCCTACCTCTTGCAATACACGATCGATTTCATCGTTGCTTGGCGTACGCAAACCATTGAGACCAATGTTTGTTCGCACACTGGCCTTGATCATGGGCGTGTGGTGCAATACTAATGCGCTGCGTATGCCATTAGCGTAGCCGACGCTGCCACCCGCATTGGGCTTGATAAGTCCATGCAGTAGCTTTAAGAACGTCGTCTTGCCAGCTCCATTGGGGCCGATGCATGCGGTGATTCCGCCCAGCTGAATGTCGGTATTCGGTATATCTAAAATAGTACGCCCATCGCGCACAATTTCAATTGCTCGCAATTCAATCGATTTGGACTCTAGCTTGTTTGAATTAACCATAACGCTTCTCTGCAATCGATCGCACTGCGAAGGTGAGCAAATTGGCGAGTAGCACGATGGTCAGTAGGACGATACCGAGGGCCAGAGCGAGTGGTAAATCACCTTTACTGGTTTCCAGGGTGATGGCAGTCGTCATCGTGCGGGTGGAGTTGAGAATATTGCCACCTACAATCATGACGGCACCCACTTCGGAGATTGCTCTAGCTAGGCCTGCCAAGATCGCAATGGTGAGCGAGAAACGGCAATCCCAAATCAGCCATTTCATATAACCAAGCCGAGTGAAATGCAGGGATAAAAAGGTTTCTCGGTGAATCTGCCAAGCATCTTCTAAGACCTGCCTGCTAAGCGCAGCCACCAGTGGTGTTGTCAGCAAAAATTGCGCGACCACCATGCCTTTAACAGTAAACAACCAGCCCAATTCTCCCAATGGACCGCTGCGCGATAGGATTAAATACACCAGCACCCCAATAATGACCGTCGGGACGCCCATAAGGGTATTGATCGTAATAATTAGCGCGCGCTTACCCCGAAATTGCTCAGTGGCTAGCCAAGCTCCGAGGGGGAGGCCAACGAGCGTACCTAACACCAAGGCGCTTAGGCTGACTTGCAGGGAGACCAGCACAATACTGATAACACCCCGATCAAACTGGGTCAGTAAGGCAAGGGCGTCTTGAAAGGCGATTAACATGCCTAATTCTAGCAAGCCTCGTTAGTAGCGGTGGCACAATCAAGTTATGGGGCTTTTAGTGATGAAGTACAACCGATAGCACGATTAGGTAAGCGCAATGGCAGAGGTGGTGTGTGTATGCAATGGCATAGTCGACCTGGATTTACGGGAGTATCTGGATACGCACCCGATTAATTCCATCGAAGAATTGCGAGAGCAGGCATCGATCTGCAATAAATGCATGCAGTGCCAAGAGCTTGTGGAATCCGAGATTTATTATGCCAAGGCGCGCCGTCAAAGTGCATCCCAGTAAGGTGACCCAATCGCAAAATAGAGTGCGTGTCGTGACTCTCAATATGCATAAAGGCGTATCAGCCCTTCATGCGCATTCCACGGTGTACCGTTTGAAGCAAGAGATGCGTTTACACAATCCAGACCTTATTTTCATTCAAGAGTTTCAGCAAGAGCACCGCGGTCGCGTCAGGCGCTTTGGGCAATGGCCTGCAAATGAGTTAAGCCATTTTTTGGCAGAGGGCTTTTGGCACGATTGGCACTATGGCAAAAACGTGGAGTATCGCCATGGGCACCATGGCAATGCCATTTTTTCTAAGCATCCCTTACACAAAGGTTTCAACTACGATATCTCGGCCTATCGTTTTGAGCGCCGCGGTTTATTGCATAGTTCGATTCAGTTGCCGGGCAGTGATATACCGGTTCACTGTTTTTGCGTTCATTTAGCCTTATTTGAACGTGGTCGTGAGCGTCAATTACTGGAAATCATTTCGTACATTAATAGCTTGACTCAGGGCGGCCCCAGTATTGTGGCAGGGGACTTTAATGATTGGCGTAATCGCATTAGCGCACCAATGCGCGATGCTGGATTTTTAGAAGTGTTTGAGACCTTAACAGGATCGCCTGCAAAAACCTTTCCCAGCATAAGGCCGCTTCTGCCGATGGACCGTATTTATGTGCGTGGTTTGCGCATTCATACGGCAGACTTATTGGAAGAATGGTTTAGGTTATCGGATCACCTTGGAATTGCTGCAGAATTGGAGCTACTATGAATTTGATTGACATCCTTATTGGTCGCGAAGCAAATCTATCGTTTCCTTGGTTTGCATTGGCGCACTTTGTTTTGGTGATCTTATTTGGATTTCGATTAATTTGGTACAGACGGCCTGTCAGCGTATCGTTTGCGTGGTTTTTGGTGGTGTTGATGCTACCTGTCTTTGGAATTCTGTTGTATGCCATGTTTGGCGAGCGCCCAGTGGGTCGCAGCCTCACCAAAAAAATCGTGCGGATGGAGCGCGAGCATGCAAAATTACGCGAATCCATGTGTCAGCACTATGCGGCCGATCGTCTATTGCTTCCAGTTGAAGCTAATGCGCTTAGCCTACTCGCAGAGGCTAAAAATGGCTCTCCTGTCACTGCTGGCAACCGGATTGAGCTATTCACCGAGTCGCTGACGATTCTGCAAACCTTTGTTCGCGAAATCGATGAAGCTAAAGTCAGCTTGCACATGGAGTTTTATATTTGGGCTTTAGGCGGCGATGCCGATGGAGTAGGTGAGGCGTTGATACGCGCCGCGAAGCGGGGCGTGGCGTGCCGTGTTTTGCTGGATTCCTTGGGCAGTAAAGCCTGGTTCAAATCCGGCTGGCCTCATCGATTTAAAGAAGTCGGTATTGCGGTTATTGAGGCTTTGCCAATTCAGCTGGGGCGCTTTCAGTTTCGCCGGGCCGACTTGCGTCTGCACCGTAAGATTTTTGTGATTGATGGCCGTATTGTATGGACCGGCAGCATGAATTTGGTTGACCCCCGTAGCTTTAAGCAAGACTCAGGGGTCGGTGAGTGGGTCGATGCGATGGTGCGAATTGAAGGGCCGGTAACCGCCCAATTTGCATTGACTTTTTTGTTTGATTG
The DNA here is from genome assembly GCA_044345935.1 of Polynucleobacter sp. Lineage (GTDB taxonomy): Bacteria > Pseudomonadota > Gammaproteobacteria > Burkholderiales > Burkholderiaceae > Polynucleobacter. The sequence continues at coordinate 5,642 of JBIJAC010000041.1, forward strand.
GAGCGTGGGGGATCCTACTATTACCAGCTTCAAAGACCATCACCTTAATCCTGCAGTAGAAGAAGGCAAAATCTTGGCGCAGGAGTTTCCGTCCGGTCCTGTATATCGCGACGATATTTTGTATCAGGTATTGTTGTCAGCCATTATGGATGCGCGCGAGAAGTTGGTGATTACCACCCCGTACTTTGGGCCAGATGACGGCTTGTTGCAGGCCTTGATGGCGGCCTCGCACCGCGGCGTAAAGGTAACACTCATCGTGCCAAAACGTAATGATTCAACCTTAGTTGCTTGGAGTAGCCGCAGTTTTTACGACGACCTAATTCAAGCAGGTGTTCGGATTGCAGAATTTCATGGTGGCTTGTTGCATACCAAGAGCCTTTTGATTGATCGTCAGATTGCGATATTTGGTTCGGTAAACTTTGATCAGCGCAGCCTGCGGCTTAATTTTGAAATAAGCCTAATCGTCTACGACACTATTTTTTGCGCGCATTTAGAAAAGTTAATCGAGAGCTATCTAAATGATGCCGATGTAGTGGATGCGGTGAAGTGGGCTAAACGCCCGCGCTGGCGTGTGCTGCTTGAAAATCTAGCCCACCTGACTTCGCCTTTGCTTTAAATCGCCTTACTGGCTTTCATGGCGCTGATTTGATCTGGATTTAAGCCAATCTCAGCAAGAATGGCGTCCGTATGCTGGCCAACAGAAGGTATCGCATCCATCCGGTAATCAAACTGGTCATTTACGCCAGGTGGCAGCATAGCCGGAATCGGCCCTGCAGGAGAATTCACCGATACCCAGCGTTCACGCGCTGCCAATTGTGGGTGATTCCATACTCCACTCATATCGTTTTGGCGCGCATTGGCGATCTGTGCCTGATCTAGCTTAGCAATGACTTGTTCGCTAGTAAACTTGCTAAAACAGGTTTCAATTAGGGTGGCCAGTTCATCGCGGTGTTCGTGGCGTTTGCTATTTTTATCAAAACGAACATCATTCGCTAATGCGGGATTTTCTAAAACCACCTCGCAAAAAGCCAGCCACTCACGCTCATTTTGCAAGCCAAGCATGACGGTGGCACCATCACCCGCTTTAAAGGGTCCGTAGGGATAAATGGTGGCATTGGCTGCGCCGCTCCGTTTAGGCGGGCTAGCGCCTTGATAAGCATAGTACATCGGATAGCTCATCCACTCAGTAAGGGATTCCAGCATGGATACATCAATGCTGCTACCTAAGCCTGTGTTTTGGCGCTGCAATAGGGCTGCCAGGATATTGCTGTAGGCATACATACCTGCTGCGATATCTGCAATTGAACTGCCGGCTTTACTGGGGGTATCCGGTGTGCCGGTAACCGACAAGAAGCCTGCCTCACTCTGAATCAGTAAGTCGTATGCTTTTTTGTCGCGATAGGGGCCATCCTTGCCATAGCCAGAAATGTCACACAAAATGAGGCCAGGATTATCGCGCTGCAACTCCGCTGGCGTAAGTCCCATACGAGCAGCAGCTCCAGGGGCTAAATTTTGCACCAAGACATCGGCCGTTTTAAGCAGGGTCTTTAGGGCGCTTAGCGCCTCGGCCTGCTTTAAATCGAGTGTGAGGCTCTCTTTTGAGCGATTCGCCCAAACAAAATGCGATGCAAGACCAGCAACGCGTTCGTCATAGGCCCTTGCAAAATCACCCACCCCAGGGCGCTCCACTTTAATAACGCGCGCACCTAAGTCGGCCAGTTGGCGGGTACAAAAAGGAGCGGCAATGGCATGCTCCAGCGAGACAACGGTGATGCCATCGAGTGGCCGTGCGGCAGATTTATTGTTCATATTAAAAAGACCGGGGAAGGCCGAGAACGTGTTCGGCAATGTAGGAATAAATCAAATTCGTGGAGATCGGTGCTACTTGATAGAGGCGGGTTTCACGAAACTTACGCTCCACATCGTATTCGCAGGCAAAGCCAAAACCACCGTGGGTTTGTAAGCAGACGTTGGCCGCTTCCCAGGATGCTTTGGCTGCGAGGTATTTGGCCATATTCGACTCTGGACCACATGCCTCGTGGCGATCAAATAAATTACAGGCCTTAAAGCGCATTAAGTTCGCTGCTTCTGTTTCCATATAGCTGTCTGCAATCGGAAATTGAATGCCTTGATTTTTGCCAATCGGTTGATCAAATACAACGCGCTCATTAGCGTAACGCCGCGCACGATCGATGAACCAGTAGGCATCCCCAATGCACTCTGCGGCAATCAGGACGCGCTCTGCATTTAAGCCGTCGAGGATGTATTTAAAGCCACGACCTTCTTCGCCGATCAAATTTTCGGCTGGGATTTCTAAATTATCAAAAAAGACTTCATTGGTTTCGTGATTGACCATGTTTTCAATCGGACGCACTTCCATACCCTTGCCAATCGCATCGGCCAAGTTGACGATAAAAATCGACATCCCCTCTGACTTACGCTTGACCTCGCTAAGCGGAGTAGTGCGTGCCAATAAGATCATGAGGTCGGAGTGCTGTATCCGCGAAATCCAGACTTTCTGACCATTAATCACATAGCGATCACCTTTTTTAACGGCAGTCGTTTTGAGTTTGGTGGTATCGGTTCCCGTAGTCGGCTCAGTTACGGCCATGCTCTGCAAGCGCAGCTCGCCGCTGGCAATCTTGGGTAGGTAGAGTTTCTTTTGGGCATCAGAGCCATGGCGTAGCAAAGTACCCATGTTGTACATTTGGCCATGGCAAGCGCCGGAGTTGCCACCCGAAAAGTTAATTTCTTCCATGATGACCGACGCCTCGGCTAGTCCGAGGCCAGAGCCACCATATTCTTCTGGGATCAATGCAGCAAGCCATCCGGCTTTGGTGACCGCATCTACGAAGGCTTCGGGGTAGCCACGCGCATGATCTACTTTTTGCCAGTAGCTAGAATCAAACTGGCTGCAGAGATCACGCAGTGCATCGCGAATATCTTGGTACTGATCAGCGGCTGGAATCGGGTAATTCATTGAGATCTTTCAGAACAGGAATTGGTGCGTGTGCAAGGCACAATAGACCCCTAGTTTAAGCAAAAATACAAAATCTTGGAAAATACAGGCTCAATATCGAATGACTTCCGAATGCGGGGCCTGGGAATAGACTTATGCTGTTGTATTGGGAATGAGATAAAGAGAGGGATATAGCGGATTGGAGCACTACCTCGTTGCGTTTTTAGATTGGTTCGGAATGCCAGCAGTTGGGCTGCCAGCGGTTTTTTTAGTTGCGCTGATATCGGCAACCCTTCTGCCAATGGGCTCAGAACCGGTGCTATTTGCCTATGTCAGCGTCAATCCAAGCATGCTGTGGCCTGCCATTGTGATTGCAACGGTTGGCAACACCATTGGCGGGATGATCAACTGGTGCTTAGGTCTCGGTGCCCGCAATGCCTTCGAGGCCTATAAAGGGGCTACAGGGGGGCGTATGCAGCGCTGGCTTGTTAATCTCGGGCCTAAGATGCTATTACTGTCCTGGTTGCCTGGGATTGGCGACCCTTTGTGCGCTTTAGCGGGGTGGTTACGCATGCCATGGATGACCTGTTTGATTTACATGGCGATTGGTAAGTTTTTACGCTACGTCACCTTTACACTGGTTTTAGTCAGCATACCCAGCGAATTTTGGCATGCCATTGGCCGTTTTATTGGGATTGGCACTTAGCGCTGATCGACTATCATTTCATTTCATTTCATTAGGAATCAATACTATGTCCACCTTACGCGGAAAAACAGCCCTTGTCACCGGATCAACCAGCGGCATTGGCCTTGCTATGGCAGTTGCTTTAGCTAAGCAGGGTGCCAACATCATGATGAACGGCTTTGGAGAAAAAGAGGCGGCCGTTGCGAGTGTTAAGGCTTGCGGCGTTGAGGTCGATTACCATGGCGCTGATATGAGTAAGCCCGCCGAAATTGAGGCGATGATTGCAGCAACGGAGAAGCGCTTTGGCGCGATTGATATTTTGGTTAATAACGCTGGCATTCAGTACGTTGCGAATGTGGAAGACTTTCCAGAGGAACGCTGGGATGCTGTGATTGCCATCAATCTAAGCTCAGCATTTCACACTACCCGATTTGCTTTACCTGGCATGAAGCAGCGCAATTGGGGTCGCATCATTAACATCGCATCGGTTCATGGCCTGGTTGCATCCATGCAAAAAGCAGCTTACGTTGCCGCAAAACATGGAATTATTGGCTTGACTAAGGTGGTGGCGCTAGAGACCGCCAGAACTGGCGTGACGTGCAATGCAATCTGCCCAGGATGGGTGCTAACCCCCTTAGTGCAAAAGCAGGTGGATGCCCGCGCTGAGCGGGAAGGGATCTCCAATGATGCAGCTAAATTAGCACTGGTTTCTGAGAAGCAGCCTTCGGGTCAGTTCGTTGCCCCCGAGCAGCTTGCTGCTCTCGCTGTATTTTTGTGCGGTGATGCCGCTTCTGAAGTGCGCGGCGCTGCCTGGAATATGGATGGTGGCTGGACTGCCGAGTAAGGCATCCAGATCCACCAAAGACGCTACTACGCTACGCAGCTATTGGCATCCGCTTTTACTTTTAAGCGATAGGCGTGCAGCAAGGGTTCGGTATAGCCGTTGGGCTGCTCAAGGCCTTTAAAGATCAGATCACTTGCAGCTTGGAATGCAAGTGACTCTTTGTAGTTTGGCATCATTGGCTTATACAAAGGATCGCCGGCATTTTGACCATCCACAATCGACGCCATTCGTTGCAACGCATCCTCTACTTCCGCTTTGGTAACGAACTTGTGCAATAACCAGTTGGCAATGTGCTGACTGGAAATCCGCAAGGTTGCGCGATCTTCCATTAAGCCAACGTTATAAATATCAGGCACCTTAGAGCACCCAACACCCTGATCAATCCAGCGAACGACATAACCCAAAATACCTTGGCAATTATTGTGGAGGGACTCGCGAATCTCCTCTTTCGTCCAATCCGGATAAAGCGCAATGGGCACCGTTAATAGATCATCGGTTAAGGCCTCATACTCAGCTGCAATATCGTGTTTCTCGAGATCCTCTTGGATCTTAGCCACATCGATCTGGTGATAGTGCATTGCATGCAAGGTGGCAGCAGTAGGCGATGGTACCCAAGCGGTATTCGCTCCAGCTTGAGGGTGAGCCGCTTTTTGCTCAACCATTTCCTTCATAAGGTCTGGCGCAGGCCACATACCCTTACCAATTTGTGCGCGACCACGTAAGCCACAATCTAAGCCAGCCAACACATTACGACGCTCGTACGCTCCAAACCATTTGGCAATCTTCATCCTGCCTTTACGAACCATGGCACCGCCATACATGCCGGTATGCATTTCATCACCAGTACGGTCTAAGAATCCAGTATTAATAAACGCAACGCGAGCACTCGCCGCAGCAATGGCGGCTTTCAGATTAACGCTCATACGGCGCTCTTCATCCATGATGCCTAATTTGACGGTGTTCTCAGGCAAGCCCAGTAACTTCTCTACTCGACCAAAGAGCTCGCAAGCAAAGGCAACTTCTTCTGCGCTGTGCATTTTTGGCTTCACAATATAGACAGAGCCTTTGCGCGTATTACCAATAGCCTGAGTCGCTGGGCGATTGATGTCATACAAAGCAATCAACACAGTCACAACTGCATCTAAGATGCCTTCGTAGATTTCCTTGCCTTCGCCAGTAATAATGGCTGGGTTCGTCATCAAGTGACCTACGTTACGGAGAAACAAGAGTGAGCGGCCATGCAAAGTGACAACGCCATCTTTCGCATTGACAGCACCAATACCTGCGGTGTACTGACGATCTGGATTCAGGGTACGAGTAAAGGTCTTGCCGCCTTTGCTGACTTCTTCAACTAAAGTACCTTTGAGAATGCCCAGCCAATTTTCATAAGCGAGCACTTTGTCATCACCATCAACAACCGCTACTGAGTCCTCTAGGTCCAGAATGGTGGAGAGCGCAGCCTCAAGCACCACATCATTGACTCCTGCTAAATCAGCAGCGCCAATGGTTTTAGTCTTATCAATTTGGATATCAATGTGAATGCCATGATTGCGCAATAAAACAGAGGAGGGTGCTAAGGCATCGCCTTGGTAACCCACAAACTGTTTCTCATCAATCAAACCCGTTGAGCTTCCGTCTTTTAACTTCATGGACAATTTTTTGTCTACGACGCTGTAGGCCACCACATCGCTATAGGAGGCTTTAGCCAGAGGAGCGGCTTGATCCAAAAACTGACGTGCATAAGCAACCACCTTTGCACCTCGAATAGGGTTATAAGCACCTTCTTTCGTGGCGCCATCTTCTTCGGAAATCACATCGGTGCCGTACAGGGCATCATACAAAGAACCCCAACGCGCATTGGCAGCATTTAAGGCATAACGCGCATTGAGTACCGGAACAACTAGCTGAGGGCCAGCCTGGAGAGCCAGTTCATCATCCACATTCTGAGTAGTAGCCACCACGTTAGCAGGCACATCTTCGATATACGCAATGTCTTTTAAGTGCTTGCGGTAGGCAGGCATATCTTTGATTGGGCCCGGATTCGCTTTATGCCATTGATCCAAATCACGCTGGAGGCGATCACGCTTCGCCAGTAAGGCAGCATTTTGGGGCGTTAAGTCGTTCACAATCGCATCAAAACCCTTCCAAAAGTCGGCACTTTTCACATTTAAGCCTGGCAGCACTTTGTCCTCAATAAAGCGGTAAAGAGGAGTAGCAACTTGGAGGCTGTGGCATTGGGTGCGGGAGGTCATAATAAAGGCCTTAAAAGCGGTTTTCGAAGGGAAAGGCAATTGCATTGCAGTGCAATATATTTTGCCATATTTTTGTAATAATTCGATAAAAATTAGGGTATTAAATACTCTTTTAAGCAAAAAAAGAGACAGCTTGGATTGTAAACTGATGCATACACCCAGATGCGCTTGGATTCAGACTCGTTTCTGTATTCAAGAAGATCAAATCACAAAAACAAGGACTTATCGCATGACAGGCATCCTCACCTCCCTTAGTCGCACCATCCTCGCCGGATTTATCTTGCTGGCAGTGGTTTTGCTTGTTTTCGCGAACGATGCCCAGATTGGCTCGCCGGAGTGGCTGCTCTTTTTGCTACGCTGGTCGCATGTCCTATTCGGAGTGATGTGGCTCGGTTTGCTGTGGTACTTCAATGTGGTGCAAATTCCGTCCATGCCTTTGATTCCGGACGAGCAAAAGCCAGCCATTAGCAAGGTCATTGCGCCGCGAGCCCTCCTGTGGTTTCGTTACGCCGCCCTCGGTACGGTAGTGACTGGTTTGTTGGTGGCGATTTTTGCCGGTTATGCGCATCAGGCATTTACCCTGCAGCCCGCGTTTCGGGCGATTGGTTTAGGCATGTGGATTGCGCTCTTTATGGCCTTTAATGTGTGGTTTGTGATTTGGCCTAACCAAAAGCGGGCTTTGGGGATCGTACCTGCCGAACCGGCAGTCAAAGCCGCCTCAGCGCGCCGCGCCATGCTGGTATCGCGTTTCAATACGATTCTATCGATTCCGATGCTGTATTTGATGAGCGCCCAATCGCACGGGGGCCTTTAGGCAAACGGGGATAAAAATGCAAAAAGTACAGTGCCCGCTTAAAATAGCCGCTGTGGAAACGGAACCCGTTTCTAGAAAAAATGTAGATTCATTAAAACCATCCAATTAGGGAGACACCATGGAACACACCTTACCCCAGCTGCCTTACGCGCTTGACGCCTTGGCCCCACACATTTCAAAAGAAACCATGGAGTTTCACTATGGTAAACACCATCAGACCTACGTTACCAATTTGAATAACCTGATCAAGGGCACCGAGTTTGAGAACGCCAGCCTAGAAGACATCATCAAAAAATCCGCTGGCGGTGTATTTAACAACGCAGCCCAAGTATGGAATCACACCTTTTATTGGATGGGTCTTAAGCCGAATGGCGGCGGCGCTCCTACTGGCGCTCTCGCTGATGCGATTAATGCCAAATGGGGTTCGTTTGATAAGTTCAAAGAAGAGTTTGCCAAGTGCGCCGTAGGTACTTTCGGTTCTGGCTGGGCCTGGCTGGTTAAAAAGCCCGATGGTTCGCTTGATCTCGTATCCACCAGCAATGCTGCTACACCGTTGACTACCGATGCAAAAGCCTTGGTGACCTGCGATGTATGGGAGCATGCGTATTACATTGATTACCGCAATGCCCGTCCGAAGTACCTTGAGGCATTTTGGAATTTAGTGAACTGGGATTTTGCAGCAAAGAACTTTGCTTAATTCCTGATTTACCGTTGCGCCATTCAAGTCACCTGCGGGTGACTTGTTTGTTTAGGGCTTTATAAAAAAGCCAACTCAGTCAGGCTTGTTACGCATCCAGTCGGCTGTCGCAAAAAAGGATTCATGGAGGCGGGCTTTAAGCCCTTCATCGATTGCCACTTCATCCATCGCTCGCTGCATGCAGTCTAACCATTGATTGCGCTCAACCGACCCAATCGGAAAGGGCAGGTGACGGGCCCGTAGTTTAGGGTGCCCATACTTTTCTTGGTAGAGATCAGGGCCACCCATCCATCCAGTCAAAAAAAAATTGAGCTTATCGCGCGATGCGCTTAAGTCAGCTGGATGCAATTGCCGAATCACGTCATATGCGGGCTCAAGCTCCATGAGGTCATAAAACCGATCAACCAATTGCCGAATCGATTCTGCGCCGCCAATGAGACTGTATGCGGTGGCGCCAGAGCCATTACCTTGATCGGCGCTCATGCCAGTACAGGAGGCAGCAACTTAACCAGTGCCGCGCGTTCTGCGGTAGCAGAGCCAAGCAAAGCAAATCCCAATAGTTGCCCATCAGGGGATTCAAAACGACATTGCATACCACCTTCGACATCGGCAACATTCCATTCGCCTTCTGCTCCTTTAGCTGGCGGCGAAACCACAATAGGGTATGCGGGTGTTTTAACCATCACCGGCATAGCCGGGTATTGCAATGCGGCAGCTTGCCCAAGCAGTGTTGGTGCCAAGGCCCGGGCTGCTTGCATGATGGGCATCACGTAGGGCAAAACCAGACCCTCAGTTTCCGCACAGTCGCCAATGGCATAAATAGAATTAAGATTCGTTTGCAGTTGGCGGTTCACCTCAATACCTAATCCCGTTTTAATGCCAGCCTCACGCGCCAATTGAATGCGCGGACGTAGGCCTACTGCCGAGAGGACAACATCCGTTTCGATCACACTACCATTAGCTAAGGTAATTTGGATTGCATCACCAGCTACATCAATCGACTGTGCCGTAGTAGCAAAGTGCCAGCGTACACCAGCTGCACTGAGCTTTTCTTCGAGTGCCGTTGCTGCAGCTTCGGGTAAGAGGCGCCCTAGTGCATGCGGTGCTAAATCAATCACGTCTACTGAGTAGCCGCCCAGCGTAAGGTCGTTGGCGAACTCGCAACCAATGAGGCCGGCACCTAAAATTGCTACCCGTTTACGACCATCAATAGCCCCACGAAATCGCGCATAGTCTTCGAGGTCATTGACCGTCATGACTGCGTCAGCGGCTGTGCCTTGTAGGTTCAGCTGAATTTGATCGGCGCCCAAAGCCAGGACCAGTTTGCTATAGCCTACTTCGCCATTACTGGTGTGGAGTAGCTGAGCCTGCGCATCAATCGAGTGCACATCGGTATTGCCTAATACCGTGAGATTAAGCTGGGTCGCCATGGCCTCACTACTTGAGCTGATGAGCTGCTCTGCCAATTTGCTATTTGCAAATGCAGTCGATAGCATCGGCTTGGAATAGAAGTAGCCGGGCTCGCGGGTGATGAGCGTAATCGGCACATCCTTATCGACCTTACGTAATTCACGAATGACGGTATAGCCTGCTAATCCACTGCCAATGATGACGATGGGTTGGGGTACTGTGCGGTGTTCGCTCAAAGCGATGCTCCTTTAAGGGATGAGATGGTAGTGCGCTCAAACAGAAGAATTTAAATTTGTACCATTTCAAAATCGGACTTGGATACGCCGCAATCGGGGCATTCCCAGTTCGCTGGAACATCGGCCCACACGGTACCTGGGGCAATTCCGTCTTCTGGAAGGCCTTTGGCTTCGTCGTAAATAAATCCACACACAATGCATTGCCACGTTTTCATGGTATTTCCTTTTGTAAAGAGTATTGGTATTTTATGCGGCTACGGCAAATTGCTTCGCTTTATTTAATGCATCCCGGTAATGGTTTGCATGCCGCTCTTCCACCTTGGCAAGGGCGGCAAACCGTTTGCCTGCTTTGGCCAGCATGGCCTCAAACTGCTGCGCGTGCTCCTTGGATTCCGCTATTTGTTCATCGATCTCTGCTACGGCAGCAGCATTTCCCTCTGCTTCTGCGGTCTCCCGAAAGCGTGGATACATTTCCGAGTACTCATATGTCTCGCCTTCAATCGCTATTTCGAGGGCCCGAGTAGGGGTAATGGTGTTAGCTGGGTAGAGCAAGTCCAAATGGCCAAAGGCATGCATTACCTCTTGGTCTGCGGTTGCTTCAAAGATGGCGGCAGTTTCAAGGTCGCCAGCAGCCTTTGCCAGCTTGGCAAAATAACGGTACTTGATGTGAGCCATGGATTCGCCAGCAAAGGCAGATTCCAGGTTTTGGATGGTTTTGATTTCAGGGCGTGCCATGGTGATTCCTTTCAATAATGGGTTTTCAAACGTCAAGTGGATTGCATTGCTTGACTATGGAAGAATTTTGAAGGGAAATCATTAATCAATCCAAT
>JBIJAC010000067.1:0-4541 GCA_044345935.1 Polynucleobacter sp.
GCAGAATTGCCCGCAAATCTACAGTTAATGTGCGTCGCTGGATTTACTTTGTTCATTGGATTCAGGACTTAAGCCGTAGCGCTTGATCAAAGACCAGACGTGCTGGGGAACCATATTCTTGATTTTGTGCGGCGCCATTTGCCGCAAGTGCAAAATCGACTCTATACCCTTCATCTCAACGCGGGCTTTAGCAAATTCGAGTCCACGGGGACCAAATCGCGGCATTACCCAAGCCATGATGGGGCGCAAGAACCGAGGCATGCGATTGACGGGTAATCCCCCCGCCGCTAATTTGACGTTTTTCATGAATCCTTCGACGGCCGAGATGCGTTTTCCAGCGGTACTCACTGGCTCCAGGGTTAACTCAGGGGCAATCAAATCGAGTATTGCTTGACCGCGTGAATTCCGCACGATGACCCACTGCGCTCCAGTGCCCGCCATATAGCCCACCGTGATATCGGATAGGGCATTGACGTAATCCACGCAGGTTTTGCAGGTCAACGGGAAAAAATCGTTTGGTAAATCAGACAGCGGTAAGTTGAGAAACGGAATTTCTTGTTTGCTGCCATTCTTAAAACGCAATTCGACTTTGTAGTCCGCACGAAACTCCAAATAGGTAATGCTGTCCGGATCTTTATTTAACAAACTCAGAAAGTGATGAAAGTGTTCAGTGGTTGTGTTGTCTGAACAGGGCGAACCCACAATCAAGAGTTGCTCAAAACCCAGTTCCCGCTCCAAGGCACGCGCCGCATACACCTGGCATGGAATGCCAATCATCGCCACTTTTTTATGGCCGGCTTGCTTGGCTTTTTCTAAATACTGTACTACTGGCGCATAGCCCATTCGCATGCCGCGGCACTGGGCCATATCGGCTGCCTTGGTCACAATAATCGGCACTGGTTTCCAGCGGTCGTGGGAATCACCCGTTACCGTCACCACTGCATCGACAATCCCTTTTTCTAAAAGCAATTCACCAATGCGCGTGATGATGCCGGTCCACTGCGCGCCTACTAAGGGCTGCTTCATTTGCGCCCGTGCCATGCTGAGGTAAGGGCCAAAAAATACCTCATCGGATTCAATCAGATTGCGCGCACGGCCATGCACCGCAGTTTCAAATCCAGGGTAGTCGGGCTGAATAAATTGGCATGCGGTCCCGCAACGCTTGGGATCGCTGCTGCGCGATACCCCGCAGTCAGTGCATAAATCCCGATAGGGTGCAGCGACTTGATTTACGGCGCTATCGTGCATGCCTCAATCGCAAAACGGGTGCGTACCCGTGCTTCAATCTGCTTGGCTGAGATGCCATACAACTCCATTAGTGATGGAATATCGCCGTGCTCCGTAAATTGATCAGGCAAACCAATTTGTAAGGCAGATACTTGAATGTCATGCTCTGCTAAATATTCTAAACAGGCACTACCCGCACCGCCCATCACACAGCTATCTTCGACAAGCACGATGCCATCGTGAGTCGATGCAATCGTTTTCAGCAATTCTTCATCCAGCGGTTTGACAAAGCGCATATTGACCACCGTCGCATCGATTGCCTCAGCAACCTCCATGGCGGTATAGAGCATCGGTCCAAAGCAAATAAAGGCAATGCGCTTAGTAGGTTTACCTTGAATGCTGCGCTCCACCTGACCTTTGCCAATCTCCATCGCCTCTAATGTGGTGCTTGCATCTGGTCCCTGACCACTGCCACGGGGATAACGAATCGCCGATGGGCCATTAAAAGCAAAGCCAGTGCTCAACATAGCGCGGCATTCTTGCGCATCGGCAGGCGTCATCACCAGCATATTAGGCAAACAGCGTAAGTAGGCAACATCATAAGCACCTGCGTGCGTAGCGCCATCGGCGCCCACCATCCCAGCACGATCAATTGCGAAGACCACGGGTAAATTTTGCAGTGCTACATCGTGCACCAATTGATCGTAACCGCGCTGCAAGAACGTAGAATAAATCGCGACAACGGGCTTTAAGCCCTCACAGGCAATACCAGCAGCAAATGTCACTGCGTGTTGTTCTGCGATACCCACATCGTGGTAGCGCTTAGGAAAGCGGCGCTCAAATTCCACGAGGCCAGAACCTTCGCGCATCGCGGGTGTAATGCCAATCAAGCGCTCATCGGCTGCTGCCATATCGCATAACCAATTTCCAAAGACTTGGGTAAAGGTTTGCTTCGATGGCTTGCTAGGCTGAATGCCGGCTTCAATATCAAATGGGCTAGGGCCATGGTAGGTAATGGGATCAGCCTCAGCGCGATCGTAACCTTTACCCTTTTTAGTCACAATGTGTAAGAACTGAGGGCCTTCGGTTTTGGCTAGCTTATTGATATTCTCCAGCGTAGCAACGAGGGCATGAATATCATGCCCATCGATCGGGCCATAGTAGTCAAAGCCAAATTCTTCAAAGATGGTAGCCGGACCAACCATCCCTTTGGCATGCCCTTCGAGTCGCTTAGCAAACTCCCGCAGCGGAGGCGCATACGATAAGACACGATCGAGCCCGCGCTTGGTTACCGCATACGCTGAACTACTAATGAGTTTTGCAAAGTACCGGTTGAGCGCGCCCACCGCAGGCGAAATCGACATCTCGTTGTCATTCAAAATCACGATCAGCGGTACATCTTTACGCACGCCGGCATTATTCATCGCCTCAAAGACCATACCTGCACTCATCGAGCCATCGCCAATCACGGCCACTACAGTTCGGTCTTCCCCTTTGGTCTTCGCCGCAACTGCCATTCCCAATGCTGCTGAAATGCTGGTGGACGAATGCGCCGTACCAAACGCATCGTATTCACTCTCAGAGCGCCGTGGAAATCCCGAGATGCCATTAAATTTGCGCAAATTGGCCATGCCTTCGCGGCGACCGGTCAAAATCTTGTGCGCATAACTCTGGTGTCCCACATCCCAAACAATCCGATCTTCTGGGGTATTGAGTACGTAGTGAAGCGCCAGGCTTAGCTCGACCGTACCCAGGTTCGATGACAGATGTCCGCCTGTTTTAGCAACAGACTTTAAGATGTATTCACGCAGGTCATGGGCGAGTTGCGGTAATTGCCCGGGATCGCAATCCCGAAGGTCTTGGGGCGACCCAATGGTTTCTAAAAGGTTAGTTACTTTCAGCATAGCAAGCTCACTGTCTTATTTGTGTCCGTACATACTGGAAATCATTTTTTTGTAATCATCTAGCTCATGGGCAGGACTTGTTTTTAAAGCATGGATTGGTGCATGCATTAATTTATTCGCTAAGGCTTGAGCCATCGTCGCCATGACGTCCATCGGGTCATCGCCCTTCGCTAAACGCCTACGGGCTTTTTCCAATTCAATTTGCTTAAACTGCTCAGTGGATTCTTGTAGCGACTGAATGATCGGTACGACGGTGCGCCGCTCGAGGGATTCATAAAAATCGCTCACCCCCTGATCAATAATCGATTCCGCTTCCGTCACGGCTTGTAAGCGACTCTCTTGTCCTGCTTGTACTACCTCACCCAAATCATCGACTGAGTACAAATAGACATCACGAATCGATTTGATCTCAGGCTCGACATCACGTGGCACAGCTAAATCAATTAAGACCATCGGCCGGCGATTGCGCGCTTTCAATGCGGTTTTAATCATGCCCATACCAATAATGGGTAAAGAGCTCGCAGTACACGAAACCACAATATCAAAGTGATGCAATTGGCTTGGCAGATCCTGCAAGGCAAATACGTCGGTAGCGATGCCTTGTTGCGTAAAGACGGCGGCTAATTCATGGCCCTTTTCAAGGGTACGGTTGGAGATCGTAATTTGCTTGGGCTTGCGTGTTGCAAAATGATTGGCGCACAAGGAGATCATTTCGCCAGCACCAATAAAGAGTACCTTGCTGTTGGAGATGTCGCCAAAAATACGCTCACTAAGCCTTACAGCGGCGCTCGCCATCGAGACCGACTGACTACCAATCTTGGTGTTGCCTCGAACTGCTTTGGCAATTGAGAAGGTCTTATTAAATAATGGCTTTAAGTAAGAGCCCAGGGTACCCACCTCATCGGCGTGCTGAACCGCTTGTTTCATCTGCCCCAGAATTTGGGTCTCACCCAGTACCATTGAATCTAAGCCGCAACCGACCCGGAAAGCATGCTTTACCGCCAGATTCTCTTTGGCAGAATAAATATAGGGCTTGAGCTCATGGTGGTGCATGTTTTTTTGCGCTAGTAGCCAATCAATCGCTTTGGCTTCCAAATGATTGTCGGTGTAATCCAAATCATTGGCTGCACAATAAATTTCCATGCGATTGCAGGTCGACAAAATGGCTACTTCAGGCGAGCTCGCTGCATTGGTACCTTTTAAATAGGCTCGCAAATCGAGCAAGGCGTCGCGCAATACTTCTGGGGCAACGGCCACACTCTCCCGAATATCAATCGGTGCAGTGTGGTGGTTAACGCCTAAGTTGAGTAGTTTCATAGTGATATCCGCTTAGGCAAACGGTCCATTGAGGCGAATCGTTTCCCAATTCAGGGCCATTGCAATCGAGACCCACACTAAATAGGGGGCCAT
>JBIJAC010000069.1:0-4464 GCA_044345935.1 Polynucleobacter sp.
CACCCCATCGAATTTGACATGTACTACTCACTTTAATTGCAGGAGTAATCCTTGAGCGCAGGTGTATTGCGCAATTCGTTCAAAGGGGCAGCTTCGGCTGCCCCTTTTGTTCCGAACTTGCTTGATCAGTTACCCAATGCCATCATTATTTTTGATGGCAAGACCAAGCATTTGTTTTACGCCAACCCCGCTGCTGAGGCCGCGCTCGACCTTTCCCGTAAGGCCATCGAAGGCTATCTGCTGGGTGAACTGTTTGCTGATAACCCAGCGCTGTGCGGGATGATTGATGACGTTACGAACAGCGTTACAGCGGCCCAGCGTCAAGAAATGATCCTGCACGTATTTCCAAATACGATCCGCTATGACGCTGTTGCAGCGCATGTGGTGATTACCTTATTGGAGGAGCCGGACCTCATGTTGATGGAATGGTTTCCGCTTGACCAGCAGTTACGCAGTGAGCGTGATGAGCGCGTCACTCAGCAAGTCGAGGCCAATAAGCAGTTAATGCGAAATTTGGCGCATGAGATTAAAAACCCCTTGGGCGGCATTCGTGGCGCTGCTCAGCTTTTGGAATTCGAACTTCCCGAGAAGAGTTTGCGCGAATACACCCAAGTCATCATTAAAGAGTCGGATCGCCTTCAGACCCTAGTTGATCGCTTGCTAGCGCCGCACCGACGAGCCCATACAACGGAACTAATTAATTTGCATGAGGCTTTAGAGCGCGTGCGCAGTTTGGTGTTGGCTGAGTTTCCAAGTGGCTTGCGCATTATTCGCAACTACGACACGAGCTTGCCGGACATTATTGGTGATAAAGAACAGCTGATTCAGGCGGTTCTCAATATTGCCCACAACGCTGCTCAAGCACTATCCGAAGAAATCCGCCGTGGTACCGCGGTCATTGAGTTTCGTACGCGCGTAGCACGCTCTGTCACGATTGCCAAGCAGCGCTACAAGCTAGCTTTGGATTTGCACGTGATTGACAACGGCCCTGGAATTCCGGATGCAATTCGGGATCGCATCTTTTTCCCACTGGTCAGTGGCCGTGATGGCGGGAGCGGTTTAGGTCTTACATTAGCGCAAACATTTGTACAGCAGCATCAGGGATTTATTGCCTGTGAAAGTCAACCGGGTAAGACGGATTTTCATATTCAGATACCGTATCGCAAGCAGGAGTTATCAGCATGAGTAAATCAGTGTGGATTGTGGACGACGATCAATCGATCCGTTGGGTTCTGGAAAAGGCATTGACTCGGGAGGGTTTGTCCCACCGCAGCTTTACCAATCCAAACGATGTGCTCAATGCGCTTGAGAATGAATCACCGCAGATTTTGATTTCAGACATTCGGATGCCAAGAGGCAATGGCCTCGATCTCCTCCAGCATGTGAAGGCCAGCCACCCCAATTTACCCGTGATTGTGATGACTGCATATTCTGATTTGGACTCGGCCGTATCGTCATTCCAAGGCGGAGCCTTTGAATACCTGACGAAACCTTTTGATTTAGAAAAGGCGATTGAGTTAATCCGCAGAGCCATCGGGGAGAGCGAGCGCTCTCAGCCTGCAGCAAAAGAGCCGCGCTATTGGCAGCAAGAAACACCCGAGATTATTGGACAAGCGCCGGCAATGCAAGAGGTCTTTCGCTCGATTGGCCGTTTGGCGCAGTCCCATGCAACGGTTCTGATTACTGGGGAGTCAGGCACTGGAAAAGAATTGGTTGCCAGGGCGCTGCATAAACACAGCCCGCGCGCCAAGGGACCGTTTGTTGCCTTTAATATCACCGCCATTCCAAAGGATCTGCTTGAGGCCGAGTTATTTGGTCACGAGCGTGGCGCATTCCCCGGGGCGCAAACCATGCGTCGGGGGCGATTTGAGCAAGCCGACGGAGGCACACTGTTTTTAGATGAGATCGGTGATATGCCATTTGATTTGCAAACCCGTTTACTCCGCGCATTGAGCGATGGCCATTTTTACCGCGTCGGTGGGCATGACCCGATTCGTGCCAATGTACGCATTATTGCTGCCACGTATCAAAATTTAGAGGCACGCGTAGCGACTGGCTTATTCCGCGAAGATTTATTGCACCGATTAAATGTGATTCGATTGCGCTTGCCGGCACTGCGCGAACGCACCGAGGACATTCCTGTATTGGCGCGCCATTTTATGCAGCACTGCGCCAAGGCCTTGGCTGTAGAGCCAAAGCGTTTATCCGATGAGGCCATCAAGGTCATTTCGGAAAAACCATTTCCGGGTAATGTGCGCCAACTTGAAAATTTGTGCCATTGGCTAACCGTCATGTCTCCTGCCGCTGAGATTGGGGTTAGCGACCTACCAGCCGACCTGGATATGCATAGCGGCATAATCGAGGCAGCACAAGCCGAGGAGCAGGGTGGCACCGTCATCGCAACGCAGCGTAATGCGCCCGGCGATTGGGAAAGTGGACTGGGACGGCTCGCCGTTAAAATGCTGCAGGATGGTCACAAAGATGTATTTGATGCATTGACCTCGCGTTTTGAAAAAGCAGTATTGCAAGCAGCCCTTGAGGTGACTCGCGGTCGGCGCGTTGAAGCGGCCCAGCGCCTAGGCATTGGTCGCAATACGATTACACGTAAATTACACGAATTGGGTATCGATGACTGATGTAACGCGGATTGCTGCTTGGAACGTTAATTCCATTAAGGTACGGCTACCGCAGATATTGCGCTGGCTCGAATCCCAAGAAAAGGCAAAAACACCCATTGATGCACTTTGCCTGCAAGAGCTCAAGCTAAGCGATGATAAGTATCCGCACGCAGAGTTAGAGGCGGTTGGTTACATTAGCCTTGCTGCGGGTCAAAAGACCTATAACGGCGTATCTATTCTATTACGCCGCGCCGCCTTAGCATCGATTGCTGCTGATGGCGATACTGCCTTTTTAAAGACGGTGCGTAATATTCCAGGATTTGACGATGAACAGCAGCGTATTTTGGCTGCGACAGTCTGCTTTAAGGGCAAGCAGCCTATGCGTTTAATCTCCGCCTACTTTCCCAATGGCCAGTCACCGGATAGCGAGAAGTTTCAATACAAGTTGGCCTGGCTAAAGGCATTGCATACGTGGCTACAGGCTGAACTCAGCAGCCATCCCCGTTTGGCTTTATTGGGTGATTTTAATATTGCTCCTGAAGATCGCGATGTGCATGAGCCGGTAAAGTGGGTAGGGCAAAATCTAGTATCGCCGGAAGAACGTAGTGCGTTTGCGCAATTACTTCAGTTAGGACTACATGATTCGTTTCGCCTTTTTGATCAGGCTCCGAAAGCATTTAGCTGGTGGGACTACCGCATGATGGGCTTTCGGCGCAACGCGGGCATGCGCATAGACCATGTGCTCTTAAGCAAAGCACTCAAGGAGTGCTGCGTTGCCAGTCGGATCGATAAAGAGCCCCGCACCTGGGAACAGCCCTCTGATCACGCCCCCGTGATTGCTGACCTTTCTTTGTAATGCCATCTACGTTGACATTAATTTGGTTTGTGTATTAAACGTGCCAGAGTAAATCTTGTTAAGTATTGGTAATTTGTTACGATTAGCAAGCCCAGCTATTATTATTCATTCCAAGCGCATCGTTAATCAAAGGATTGGTTTATGCAATTTGACTTTCATTCCACCAAATCAATTATTGTAAAAAGAGGCGGATCATCCGATCTTGCGCAGATTATTCAAGATCGCAACGGAAGTTCAGTTTTCATCGTTACGGATCCTGGGGTTCTTTCGGCGGGACTTTTAGATTCTGCTTTGCTCAGCTTTAAGTCTCTAGGCCTTCATTACCAAGTTTATTCAGAAGTTCAGGCTGACCCCTCAATTGCTGTAATCGAAAAGGCTGTAAAAGCAGCTCAAAACTCCAAGTCGGACTATATCGTTGGATTTGGTGGCGGTAGCTCAATGGACGTTGCTAAGTTGGTTGCGTTATTGGCACTTGGTAAAGAGAAGTTAGAAGATATTTATGGAATTGATAAGGTTAAGGGCCCGCGCCTACCATTGATTTTGATACCCACCACTGCAGGGACCGGTTCTGAAGTAACCAAAAGTTCAGTAGTAACGGTTAGCGAGAGTGAGAAGAAGGGTGTTTTATCCCCTTATTTGTTGCCTGACTTAGCGCTGCTGGACGCAGAGTTAACCCTTGGACTGCCTGCGCATGTTACTGCCGCAACTGGAATTGACGCCATGGTGCATGCAATTGAGGCCTTCACTACAAAGCATTTAAAAAATCCAATGGCAGATTGCATAGCAAAAGAAGCATTGCGATTGTTATCGGGCAATCTACATCAAGTAGTGGCCCATGGAGATGATATTGTGGCGCGCGAAAATATGCTTCTTGGCGCTTGTCTTGCGGGCATGGCTTTTGCAAATGCGCCTGTTGCAGGAGTCCACGCCTTAGCATATCCCATTGGCGCTCGGTTTCATGTGCCACATGGCCTATCAAATTCACTTGTA